>DASUYI010000001.1:0-2120 GCA_036377475.1 Steroidobacteraceae bacterium
TGGGTGCTCCCACCTTCGCTGCGCTGGTTGCAGCGGAGGCTAGCAGCCCGACGGTGGCGGGAGAAGCGCTGCGCGAGCGAACACGACACGCGCGCCGGGCGACAGAACGGTCGCCCGGCGCGCTTGCCCGTACCGAATCCGGAGTGCTCAGCCTCCCGGCGGAGTCGTCGCGGCGTCGTCCGCGGTGTCGTCTGTCGTCGCGCCCTGGTCCCGATCCGTCGATTCCGGTGTCGTTGCGTCAGGAGGCGGGGTCGTCGTGTCGGGCGTGGTGCCCGGCGTCGTCGCATCCGGCATCGTCGTGCCCGGCGTGGTGGTGTCGGCCGGCGGCATCGTGGTCGGATCCGTGGGCGTGGTCGTCGTATCACCGTAATCCGTGGCGCCGGTCGTGTCCGTGCCCGTTCCGGTCGTGTCCGTCGTCGTGTCGGTTGTATCGGTGGCGGGCGGTTCCTCGCGGCCGCAGCCCGTCGCGCCGAGCGTGAGCCCCAGCACGGCGGCCGCAATGATCAGTCTCTTCCTCTCCATATGCGCTACTCCGGGCGTCGTCCAATGGTGGTGCGTCGCGGACGATCCGCCAGTCGCGGAGGTGAATCTTCCAGACAACCTAGACAAAAGCACACGGACCAATCCTACGTTCAAGCGAGACGAACCGCGCTTGCGGAAAGAGTTTGCAAATGCTCGCTCGGTTGGAGGGCGCATCAAAGCAAAGCTCGCCGCGCTTCGACGTGCCCGGATGACCACGACGTAGGGCGAAAGAGGCAGACCGCCGCGCTGTTCGCTGGACAGCCGTGGACGCCGGGACCGCGCATATTGGCGAGCAAGGAGGGCCGCCGTGCGGCCCGCAATCAAAAGGGTCACCCATGCTGAACACAAGACACGACAATCGAGGCCGACGGCGGGCCGGCCTGCTCGCCGCGTTCTCCGGCGCGGCGCTGCTCGCGGCCGGCTGCGCGTCGACGCCGGCACCCACCGCGCAGATCGAATCGGCCCAGCAGGCGATCGACGATGCCGAGCGCGCGGAAGCGGCCAAGCACGCGTCGCCGGAGCTGAGCCAGGCACGCTCGAAACTCGCCGCCGCCAACACCGCGGTGCAGAACAAGGACATGGAGCAGGCCGCACGGCTCGCCGAAGAGGCGCGCGTCGATGCCGAGCTCGCGTCTGCGCGCACGGCCGCCGTGAAGGCGCAGTCCGCCAATGAAGAGATCCGACGTTCGAACCAGGCGCTGCTCGAGGAGATGGACCGCGCAGCGACGGGAGGGACGCAGTGATGAAACGCATGTACACGTTCGCCGTGCCGCAACTGGTCGCCGCCGCCATCGTCGCCTGCTCACTTGCCGCGTGCGCACCCACGCCGGTCGTGCCGGAGGGCGCGATCCAGGCGAGGGCCGACCTCACGCGGCTGCAATCGGACGCGAAGCTCGCGCCACTGGCACCGGAAGCGCTGACCGATGCCGAAGCCGCAGTGCAGCTGGCCGAGCAGCTCGACGCCGCGCCCGAGCTTGCGGCGCACCGGGTCTACATTGCACAACGCAAGGTGCAGGTCGCGAAAGCCGTCGCCGAAGCGCGCTACGCCGAACGGGAGCGCACCGCCCTGGCCGCGGACCTCGACCGGGCGCGACTCGAGGCCCGCGAGCGCGAGATCGGCAGTGCACGCATGGACGCCGACGCGGCACGCATGCAGGCCGCGGCGCTGCAGGCCGAGATCGACGCGATGAACGCACGCTCCACGGACCGTGGGCTCGTGCTCACGCTCGGTGACGTGCTGTTCGAGACCGCCAAGGCCGACCTGAAAGCGGGCGCAGTCGCCGACCTCGACCAGCTCGCGACGTTCCTGTCGAAGTATCCCGAGCGCTCGGTCGTGATCGAAGGACACACGGACAGCGTGGGCGGCGAGGATTACAACCTGGGCCTGTCACAGCGTCGCGCCGAGTCCGTGCGTTCGTACCTGACGCGACACGGCGTGGATCCGTCGCGCGTCACGACGCAGGGCATGGGCGAAAGCGCCCCGGTCGCGTCGAACGAGTCGGCAGGGGGTCGCCAGCAGAACCGCCGAGTGGAGATCATCGTCAGCAATCCGCCGGCAGCGTCGATGTAAGTCTGGACGGCGTGCCGGGCGGTCGTCA
>DASUYI010000002.1:0-5638 GCA_036377475.1 Steroidobacteraceae bacterium
CGAGCAGCAGGTTCGACATCGGGACGGGTGCGACGCCGGGCGGCAGCACATAGCGCAGCGTCCGTCGCTTGACGCGGCCCAGGTGGTGCGTGCGAGCGACGATCTCCTGTCCGGTGTAGCAGCCTTTGGTGAAGCTCACGCCGCCGACCAGGTCGAGGTTGAGCATTTGCGGGGTGAATTGCTCGGACGTGGTGGCGGTGACCTGCGGCAGGCCATCGGCGATGTCCGCGGCGAGCCACTCGTCGTGCGCCTGCGGGCTCGGTCGGGTCAGCGACAGTCCGCTGATTGCTCGCCACGCAGCGGCCGGCGCGGCGACGACTTCGCGACCGTCGGCGTACTGGAACGTGACGACCTCGGTGGCGCCGGCGAGCGGCACCGGCGACATCGTGAGCGCGGCCTCGTCGAACCGGGTCTGCGCCGCCGCCCGGGCGGCCGGACCGGAATAGATCGCGCCGACGTGAAGGTCCGCTGCCTGCAGGATCTCGACCTTCGCGCGCAGCACGAACTTCCGCAACTGGGTCGCGACCTTGCCCAGCAACTCCGCCGGCATCAGCGCGTACACGGCCTCGTCGGTCTGGCGCAGCCGCATGATCGCGATCACGCGACCCTGGTTCGTGCACAGCGCGGACACCTGCGTGCGTCCGTCCGCGAGCAGGCGCGTGTCGTTGGTGAACTGGCCCTGGAGGAACGAGACGGCGTCGGAGCCTGCGATCCGCAATACGCCGAAGCCCGGCAGCAGTGCCGCGTGAAGCGCCTGGGTGGAGTCGTCGATCATGCCAAAGCAAGTCTAATCGATTGGCGCCGTGACCCCGGCCAAGCCGGGCGGTGGTGAACATCGGACCGATCTGGCAAACTCGTCGGCTGATCATGCAGCCGACCCAGGACGTGCAGCCCGTCACGAACCCGACGCCCGTGGCCCCCGAGTCCGCGGCCGCGTCCGCTGCGCCCCCACGCCCGCTCCAGCCCACGCTACCTCGCGAGATCGGCGGTCGCGACGGCCCCGACCCGACGCGATACGGGGACTGGGAAAAGGCGGGCCGCTGCATCGACTTCTGACCGCAGTGCCGGTTTCCCGAGAGAGGTAGCTTCATGGCGCAGCCGCAGCGGCCGCTGTCCCCATTCATGCAGTATCGGTGGCAGTACACGAACACGACGTCGATCCTGCACAGGATCACCGGCATCCTGCTCAGCCTCTGCTTCTTCGTTCTCGTGTACTGGCTCGCGGCTGCGGCAGCCGGGCCCGACCGCTACCGCGACGCTCTCGAGGCGATCGCGTCGCCGCTCGTGCAATTCGTACTGTTCGCCGGCCTGTTCTCGTTCTGCTATCACCTGTTGAACGGCATTCGCCACCTGTTCTTCGATGCAGGCTATGGCTTCGAGTTGCCGGTGGCCCGCAAGTCGGGCTGGGCTGCAGTGATCGGTGCCGTGGTGTTGACGGCGGTGCTCTGGGTCACGCTCGGCGCGATGCTCGGGGGTGCGGCGTGAGCCTGCGCAGCCCGCTCGGACGCGTGCTGGGGCACGGCTCCGCCAAGGGCGGCTCCGGGCACTGGTACTCGCAGCGCACGACGGCGGTCGCGCTCGTGATCCTCGGGCTGTGGTTCGTCGCGTCGCTTGCGATGCTCGGCCCGGGCGCGCCGCACGAGGCCGTCACGCACTGGCTCGCGTCGCCGTTCTCGGCCGCGATGGCGGTGCTGCTCGTGCTCGTCGGTGCCTGGCACGCACTGCTCGGCCTGCAGGTCGTGGTCGAAGATTACGTCGGCGACAAGGGCACGCGCGTCGTCGTGCTCGTCGCCATCAAGTTCGCGCTCGTCGTGGCCGGCCTGATCGGGGTGCTGGCCGTGCTGCGCCTCGCCTTCGGACTCCAGCCATGAGCGTCCCGTACCCGTTCACCGACCACACATACGACGTCGTCGTCGTCGGCGCCGGCGGCGCCGGGCTGCGCGCGACGTTCGGCCTTGCCGAGCAGGGGCTGCACACGGCCTGCATCACCAAGGTGTTCCCGACGCGCAGCCATACGGTCGCCGCACAGGGCGGCATCAGCGCAGCGCTCGGCAACATGGGCGAGGACGACTGGCGCTTCCATTTCTACGACACGATCAAGGGCTCCGACTGGCTCGGCGACCAGGACGCGATCGAGTTCATGTGCAAGGAGGCTCCCGCCGCCGTCATCGAACTCGAACACTATGGCGTGCCGTTCTCGCGCACCGAGGAAGGCAAGATCTACCAGCGCCCGTTCGGCGGCATGACGACGCACTACGGCAAGGGCATCGCCCAGCGCACCTGCGCCGCGGCAGACCGCACGGGCCACGCGATGCTGCACACGCTCTACCAGCAGTCGCTCAAGCACCAGGCGCGGTTCTTCATCGAGTACTTCGCACTCGACCTGATCATGGAAGACGGTGCCTGTCGTGGCGTCGTCGCGCTCGACATGGCGACCGGCACGCTGCACCGCTTCCGCGCGCACACGGTGATCCTCGCGACGGGCGGTTACGGTCGCGCGTACTTCTCGTGCACGTCCGCGCACACCTGCACGGGTGACGGCGGCGGCATGGCGCTGCGTGCCGGCCTGCCGCTGCAGGACATGGAGTTCGTGCAATTCCACCCGACCGGCATCTACGGCGCGGGCTGCCTGATCACCGAGGGTGTCCGTGGCGAAGGCGGCTACCTCACGAACTCTGCGGGCGAGCGTTTCATGGAGCGCTACGCGCCGAACGCGAAGGACCTCGCGTCGCGCGACGTCGTCAGCCGCTCGATGACGATCGAAATTCGCGAAGGCCGCGGCGTCGGTCCTCACAAGGACCACATCCACCTGCACCTCGAGCACCTCGGTGCGGCGGTCATCCAGGAGCGCCTGCCCGGCATTGCCGAGAGCTCGCGCATCTTCGCCGGTGTCGACGTCACGCGCGAGCCGATCCCGGTGCTGCCGACCGTCCACTACAACATGGGCGGCATCCCCTGCAACGTGCACGGCGAGGTCGTCACGCTCAAGGACGGCAACGCCGAGTCCGTCGTGCCGGGGTTGATGGCGGTGGGCGAGGCGGCGTGCGTGTCGGTGCACGGCGCGAATCGCCTCGGTTCGAACTCGCTGCTCGACCTCGTTGTGTTCGGTCGCGCGGCCGCGCATCGCTGCGGACGCACGGTCAAGCCGGGGGCTTCGCACAGGCCGCTGCCGAGGGTCGCCGGCGAGCTCGCGGTGAGTCGCCTCGACCGGTTCCGCAACGCGAAGGGCAGTCGTCGCACGGCCGAGGTCCGGCTCGACATGCAGCGCGTCATGCAGGACCATGCGGCGGTGTTCCGCACCGGCGATTCGCTCGCGGACGGCGTAAGGAAGCTCGACGCCGTCTACCGGTCGTTCAGCGACGTCGGTGTGTTCGATCGCTCGCTGATCTGGAACACGGATCTCGTCGAGACGCTCGAGCTCGACAACCTGCTCGGGCAGTCGCTCGTGACGATGGCGTCGGCGGCCAATCGCAGGGAAAGCCGGGGCGCGCACGCGCGCGAGGACTTCCGGGACCGTGACGACGTCAACTGGCTCAAGCACACGCTCGCGTGGGCCGACGCGACGGGCACGGTCGGCATCGACTACCGCCCGGTGCACCTGAACACGCTGACGGCCGACGTGGAGCCGATACCGCCGAAGGCGAGAACCTATTGAGCGGATAGTGACTAGCGGATAGCGGATAGTAGGAGGCCCGAACGATGAGGCTCATTGCACCATCCGCTGCCGCTGCGTTTCTGGCACTACCCGCTATCCGCTAACCGCTATTCACTTCCTCACATGCCTCAATTCAAGCTTCCCGACAACTCGCGCGTGCAGCCCGGCAGGAGCCATCCGGCTCCCGCCGGGACGAAGAACCTGAAGACGTTCCGCATCTACCGTTTCGACCCGGATTCGAACGAGCGTCCGCGCGTCGACACGTACGACGTCGACCTCGACTCGTGCGGCCCGATGGTTCTCGACGCGCTGATCAAGATCAAGAACGAGGTCGACTCGACGCTCACGTTCCGTCGCTCGTGTCGCGAGGGCATCTGCGGCTCGTGCGCGATGAACATCGACGGCGTCAACACGCTGGCGTGCACGAAGGCCATCGGCGAGATCAGCGGCGACGCGAAGATCTACCCGCTGCCGCACATGCCGGTGATCAAGGACCTCGTCCCGGACCTGACCAATTTCTACGCGCAATACGCCTCGGTGAAACCGTGGCTGCAGACGCGCACGCCGGCGCCGCCCGACCGCGAGCGCCTGCAGTCCAAGGAGGACCAGGAAAAGATCGACCGCCCATCTGCATGCATCCTCTGCGCGTGCTGCTCCACGAGTTGCCCCTCTTACTGGTGGAACAGCGACCGTTTCCTCGGGCCCGCGGCGTTGCTCGCGGCCTATCGCTGGATCATCGACACGCGCGACGAAGTCACGGGCGAGCGCCTCGATGAACTCGAGGATCCGTTCCGGCTCTACCGCTGCCATACGATCATGAACTGCGCCGAGGCCTGTCCGAAGGACCTGAATCCTTCCAAGGCCATCGCGGAGATCAAGAGGATGATCGTGGCCCGGCAGCACTGAGCGCGCCGACCGGTCGCGTCGATCGCGGCCACGGCAAGGCTCCACGCAGTGACCGCGAACGATCCGGACATCGACGAGGCGCGGCTGCGCTGGAGATGCCGCCGGGGCATGCGCGAACTCGACGTGATGCTGACGCGCTACCTCGATCGTGTCTGGCACGCGGCGTCACCTGCAGAACGCGACGCGTTCGCGCACTTGGTCGAACTGCAGGATCCGGAACTGTTCGGCTATCTTGTCGGCCCGACCACCCCTGCCGAGGACGCGCAACGTGCGGTCATCGCCTGCATACGCCGCCTTGGTCCTTGACCTTCCGGCCGTGACGAGCGCGGACCGCGCGACTGCGGCGCTCGTGCTGCTCGCGGGTGCGTTCGGCGCGTGGGTGCTGTACCGGCATGGGCACACGGCGATTGCTTTCGTGACACTGTGCGCGGGCTCGACCGTCGCATGCATGCAGACGCTTCTCTGGACACGGTCCAGCTTGCGGCCGCGGCTGCGCCTCGAACGAGGCCCGGACGGTGCGCTGCGCGTGTGCGCCCCGGGAACGGTCCCAGTGCCCGCGACGGTCGGTCCCGGCACTCGCCGACTCGGCGCCTCGGTTTTCCTCGACATCCGTTTCGTTCGGGACGGTCGGCGGGCACGCTACGGGCGCTGGCTGACACCGTTCGACGTTCCCGCGGCTGCGTTGCGACGTTGGACGGTCGTCCTACCGAGTTCCGGGCGGGCGCTTGCTCGTGACGCACCTCCCGTTACGCTAGCCTTGCCGTGACAGCCATGGCGAACTTTCCCCCGCCCGACGAGTCTATGAAGTCGCGAGAAACCGTGGACGTGGATGCGGGCGAGCCTTCCGGCGCGGCCGAGCAGAGCGACCTCGAACTCGTGCGGCGGGCCCAGCGCAACGAACGCGGCGCGTTCGACCTGCTGGTGCTCAAGTATCAACACAAGGTCGTGAAGTTGGTGGCGCGGCTGTTACGCGATCCGGCAGAAGCCGAGGACGTGTCCCAGGAGGCTTTCGTGAAGGCCTACCGGGCACTCGGATCGTTCCGCGGCGACAGTGCCTTCTACACCTGGCTCTATCGC
>DASUYI010000003.1:0-4059 GCA_036377475.1 Steroidobacteraceae bacterium
AGCCGCCCCAGACGATCGGCAACTGCGGCCGCCGCCGCTTGACGGCGCGCGACACCGCGAGCGCGTCCGAGATCGGCGCGCCGGTGAGGACCGTGACGCCGAGACACAGCGCCTCGTCGAGGTGCGGCTCGAGGGTGGCGATCGGGTCCGTGTCCAGCCGGCCGTCGACGATGACGACTTCGCAGGTTTCGGGGTCCAGCGCCGAGCCGACAGCGAGCAACGCGAGCGGCATCGTGAAAAACACCGCCTTCGGGTTGTACAGCACGATCTTCAATCGCGCGCGCCCGTGAACTGCGTCGATCACGCGGCCCTCCACGCAGTCTCCGGCAACTCGAGACCCGGCTCGTGCACGCCTGCGCGCGCCAGCCGGTCGGCCAGCGCGCGATCGAGGGCCTTGCCACGCCCATCGACCGTCACGTCGAGCCACTGTGACGCCGGCCCCATTGCGCGGGCGTAGTCCACGTCGCCATAGCGCATGCGACCGCCGACGACGACCATGCGCACGTCGCCGCGATCCGCCTCGGACAGCGCCAGCGCACGCGGCAGCACCAGCAAGTCGGCGAGCATCCCTGCCTCGAGGCCGCCACGATCCGCGAGACGCAGCAGGCGGGCACTCGACTCGGTGACGAGCGCTTGCAGCGTGGCGTCGTCCAGGCCGGCGACCGCGCGCGCCACGCGCAGTTCCCGCAGCAGGTCGCGCGCACCGCTCAACCGGGAATCCGTCCCCAGCGCAACCCCGCCACGCGCGACCAGGTCCGCCACCTCCGCGGACCGCCCGAACAGTTGCAGGTTGGAGGCCGGGCACCAGACGAGCCCCGCGCCGACGTCCGCGAGCCGCGCCCGGTCCGCGGCACCGAGCGCCACGCCATGCACGATCAACGTGTTCATCCCGAGGCAGCCGAGCGTCTCGAGGCGGTCCAGTTCCTGCGCGGCTTCGTCGTCCAGACCTTCCGCGGCGTGAATGATCCATGGCACGTGCTTCGGCGTACGTTCGTACGAGCGACGCACCTGCGACTCGTCGTCGATGCCCAGCGAGTGCGACCACCCGTAATGCTCCACCACCCGGGTCGGGAAGCCCGCGTCCATGAGCGCCGGGTACAGCGGATCGTGGTGTGCCACGGTCGTGACGCCGCTCAGCAGGTTCTTCACGCCGCCGTGCAGGAGACGACGGTCGCGGGGAGCGTCGACCACGGCCCGGAACGCGGCGTCCGTGCGCGCGCGCAGGCTGACCTCGACGATCCATTCGCGCACGTTGCGAAACCGTGGTTCGCACTCGAGCGGCGGGAAACCGTTGAGCTGCAGGTGATCGTGGGCATTGATCAGTCCCGGCAGCAGGCGATCGCCGTCGAGGTCGACGACCCGGTCCCCGGGCTGCGGCTCGCCACCCACGGCCGCGATCCGCGCATCGACCACTCGCACCGACGATGCCGCGCCCTCGTGCACCGGCGTCCCGAGCGATGCATTGATGAACGTCACTGCACGTGGCGCCACAAGCGTCATGTCGCCTGCCTGCACGCGCGGACGACCAGCACGAGCGGCGTGCCGTACTGACGCTCGTAGAACTCCTGCGCGCCCGGAAACGGCTCCAGGAACTCGATGCCGGCCCGCAACTCGCGCACGAACTGCAGCGTCAGGCCGGCGGCCGCCGCGGCGTGCCGCTGGGCCTCGATGGCGTGGCAGAACTGCGCGACCGCGTGCCACCGGCCCGAGCGGTCCTTGAACGTCCGGCTCAAACCGCGCTGCGAAGCGGCGGGATGAAAATCGGAATACAGCAGCGTGCCGCCGGGCGCGAGCACGCGCGCCACTTCCTGCATCCAGCGCCCGACGTCGGGCGCGTGGCCCAGCGCGAGCCCCGAGATCACGACGTCGAAACTGCAATTCGTGAACGGCAGCCGGTCCATGCTCGCCTGGACGCAGAGGCCGGCCGTCACCCGTCGCAGCATCGCCGGCGACCGGTCGAGCGCGACGACGAGCGCCGCGGGCGCCGTCGCCACGAGCCTCGAATAGCGTCCCGTGCCGCACGCCAGGTCGAGCACGCGTCGGCCCCGGACGTCGGGCAGCAGCGCGACCATGGCGTCTTGTTCCGCGGCCATCAGCGGGTTGTGCGGTTCGGGGGCGTACGTGTCGGCCCAGAGCTCGTACGCCTCGAGCGTGGACAACGCAGGCGTGGCCGCGTGCGTCATGCGACACCCCATTTCGCCGCGGACGGTGGGGATCGGGCCGCCAGGTGCCGCCGTTCGTCCGCGTCCCGCCAGAGTGAACACACGCAGGTCCGGCATTCCGGTCGCCGCCCCGCGCGGATGTCGCGCCGCAACTCGACCATCGCCGCACCGTCGAGTGCGGCCGGCAGGCTCGTGTGCGCGGTGGCAAGCGGCTCCGGCCCGGCGATGAAAAAACAGGGGCTGACACGACCGTCGGCGCCGACGACGGCGGAAAACTCCGGTGCGTTGCAGCGCACGGACGGATAGTCGCCGAGTCCGCAGGCCGCGGTGTAATAGGCGAGCAGCCGGCGCAGCTTGCGCGGGGATTCCTCGATGAAGCCCGACTCGAAGTCGGCGGCGTGGTCGCGCTCGAGCACGTCGAGCGTGGCCGCGAACGCGGGCAGGTCGTCCGGCCGCAATCCGACGTCGGCCTGAAAGCCCGCGCGTCGACCGAACGCATGGGGGTTGCCCAGGTCGGCCGCCAGGAACGAAACCTGCCGCGCGCCCAGCGTCCGCGCCAGGACCACGAACTCCGGCAATGCGGCGAAATTGGCCCGCTGCACCGTCACGCGCACGCCCGGCGCCACCCCCGCGCTGGCCACGGCACGAATGCCGTCACAGACGACGTCGAACGCATCGACGCCGCGGATCGCGGCGTACATTGTCGGATCCGTGCCGTCGAGCGATACGGTGACCGACTCGAACAGACGTGCCACCCGGCCCGCATGCTTCCTCAAGGACAGGCCGGAGGTCACGAGCCAGAGCCGCAGGCCGCCCTGGCGCAGCAGGGTCGCGATCTCGGCCCATTGGCGGTGCAGCAGCGGCTCGCCGCCGGAGATCATGACCGTCCCCGTGCCGAGCCGGTCGAGGTCGGGCAGCAGGCGTGCGACGGACTCCGTGGAGACGTCGCGCTCGCCGTTGCGCCAGTAATCGCAGGCAACGCAGCGGGAGTTGCACCGGTCGGTGAGGTGCAGGGTCACCAGCGGCAACTCCCGGACCGGCGAATCCATCACACCGTCTTGCACCGACGCCACCACGGCGCTCACCTCACGGGTTCATTTCACCATCTTGAATAAGTAAGTGATTGCGTTCGTCGAAAAGGTTCATCCGGCCGCCGTGGCCGAACGGCGCGCTTCGAGCAGGTAATGGTCGGACCAGGAGGCGAGGGCGGTCCATCGTTGCGCGAGCTCCTCGAGGCGGGTCAGCGCCGCGAGGGCGCGCGGCGAACGATTGACCCAGCCCGCCGCGTAACTCGGCGGCAGCGTGATTCCCAGCGGCGACACGCGCGTGACAGCGAAACGAGGCGTCAGCAGCGCGGTGACCTGCGCAGGCGTCGGATACTGGATCGTCAGCCCGCGCCATTCAACACCCCGGGGACGATACCGCCGAAACGCGCGACGCCGATCGGCCCGGAGCAGGTACCAGAGCCATTCCCACGGCACGCGCCGACCCATGAGCACCCAGACCAGGGCGCCATTCACCGCCACCAGGTGGGCCAGGTCGGCCGACAGCGACGACAGGTCGCGCACGCAATTGAGCGCGCCGAAATTCGAAAAGACGCCATCGAAACGCTGGCCGCGCAGGGCCCGGCCGACCGTCTCCATCGGGAGGCACTGGAGATCGATGCGGTCGAGACAGCCGGCCTGGCGGGCTTTCTCGCGTGCGACCGCGAGCATCGCCGGCGAGGCGTCGGTCGCGACGACATGGACCCCCGCCCGAGCCAGCCGGACGGCGTCCTCGCCCGTCCCGCAGCCGAGTTCGAGGATCCGTTGCGACGGCTGGAACAGGCTATCCAGTCGGGCCCAGACGATCCTGCGCAGCGCCATGCCGACCGCCGTGTCCGTGAAGTCGGCGTCGT
>DASUYI010000004.1:0-2498 GCA_036377475.1 Steroidobacteraceae bacterium
CTGCGCCCGACCACGCAGCGCAGCGGGAATCCGCAAGTCCTCGCAAGGCATAGCCCGAATGCTTGCGTGCAGCCCGGACGCACCGACCGACGTCCTCCGGCGCTGCGCGAGCCCGAAATCACGCCGATCGGCCCACACCGACGACTCCCCGGCACGCTCGTCACGGCAGGATGTCGTCGGCCGTGCCGACCTGGGTCGCGTGATCAAGCGCCGCATCGAGGTTGTCGTCGACGGCCTTCCGGAAGGGCGCGAGCCGTGCCGCCGATGCGGTCCGGGCGTTCCGCGACCATCTTGGCGTGAGCACGGCCACTACGACCGACCTGACGCGGGCACGCGAGCGGCTCATCGAACTCGATCGCGAACGGGCCGAGTTGCACCGGGCGATCGGCGAACTGGAGGCCGCGGCTGGCGGCCCGAACATCACGACCGCGGAGGGCCGCGTCGCGCTGTTCACGTCGCTGTTCCGGGGGCGACCCGACGTCTTCGCTACACGGTGGGAAAGCACGACGACGCCGGGCAGGTCCGGGTGGGCGCCTCGCTGCTCGAACGAGTGGCGACCCGGGGTGTGCGCCAAGCCGAAGGTCAAGTGTGCCGACTGCGCGCATCGGCGGTTCGTCGCCTGGTCAGATGCTGAGGCGCGCCGTCATCTCGAGGGACGCCAGACGGCAGGGATCTATCCGCTGCTGGCCGACGAGACGTGCTGGCTGGTCGTGATCGACCTCGACGGCAGTGGCTGGCGCGAGGACGCTGGCGCACTGCGCGACAGCGCGCGTGAAATGGGCATCCCGGTCCTCGTGGAGCGCTCGCGCTCTGGAAGCGGGGCGCACGTTTGGGTGCTGTTCTCGCGCCGCGTGACCGCCCGCGTGGCTCGCGTCGTCGGCTCGTTGCTGTTGACGCGCGCGATGAGCCGCCGGTCGATCTCGATGGGCACATATGACCGGCTGTTCCCGAACCAGGACACGATTCCGGCCGGCGGGTTCGGCAACCTGATCGCGCTTCCGTTGCAGCACGCCCGGCGCGCCGACGGCTGCACGGTCTTCCTCGGCGAGGATCTCGAGCCGTATCCGGACCAGTGGATCTATCTCTCCGGCGTTCAGCCACTGGACGGCGAGCAGGCCGCGCAGATCGCCGCTGAAGCCGAGCGCGCGGGCGGAACCCTGGGCCTGTCGGGCCATCCCGGCGCAGCTGCGCGGGTGCGCCCGCACGAGCTGACCGCCGCAACTGGAGGTGCCGTCGAGGTCTGCCTGACGGGACGCGTCGAGATCCCGATCGCTGACCTCGCACCGGACCTCCGCGACCGCCTACGGCGAACCGCCGCGTTCGCCAACCCCGAGTTCTTCGAGCGCGAACGCGCGAGGCTGTCGACGCACAAGACGCCTCGCGTCATCGCCTGCCACGAGGACGCCGGCGAGCGCCTGCTCTTGCCGCGCGGATGTCTCGACCACGTCGTCGATGAACTCGCTGCAACAGGCACCGACCTGACCATCCGTGACGCCCGCAGCGACGGAGAGCCGATCTCGGTCACATTCGCGGGAACCCTGACCAGGCCGCAGCGGGCCGCCGTCAAAGCGATGGCCGCCCACGAGACCGGCGTGCTCGTCGCGCCGCCCGGCGCCGGAAAGACCGTGATGGCAACCGCGCTCATCGCCAAGCGCGCCCGATCGACACTCGTGCTCGTGCACCGCCGCCCGCTGCTCGAGCAATGGATCAGCCGCCTTGCCGAGTTCCTCGACATCTCGACCGATGAGATCGGATCGCCGGCCAAGAGACCGGGCTCACGCGGCATCGACGTCGCGATGGTCCAGACGCTCACCCGCCGCGAGGACATCGAGCTTTCCCGCTACGGCCACGTCATCGTCGACGAGTGCCATCACGTACCCGCCATCTCGGTCGAACGCCTGCTGCGCGATGTCTCGGCACGTGCGATCACCGGACTGACCGCGACCCCGCAGCGCCGCGACGGACACCACCCGATCATCACCATGCAATGCGGCCCGATCCGGCACGCCTTGACCCGGGCTGAACAGGTCGAGACCGCGACCAGACGCGTGCTCATCACCCGAGACAGCGGCTTTGACCCAGCGCAGCTGCCCGTCGACCCGGGCATCCAGGAGATCCTCAGCGCGGTCGCCGGCGACGATGTGCGCACGCGACGGATCGCAGCCGATGCTCTGGGCGAACTGGCCGAAGGTCGCTATCCGCTCGTGCTCACCGAGCGCCGCGAACATCTCAACACCATCGCAGAACTGCTCAAGGCCGAGACCGACCGCATCGTCGTGCTGCACGGCGGGATGGGCGTCCGAGCACGACGCCGCGCTCAGGAGATCCTCGTCACCAACGCGCCGCGCGTCGTGGTCGCGACCGGCCGCTACATCGGCGAAGGCTTCGACGACCCGCGCCTGGACACGCTCATGCTCGCGATGCCGATCGCGTGGAAGGGCACGATGACGCAGTATGCCGGTCGCCTACACCGACACGATGACGCCAAGCACGAGATC
>DASUYI010000005.1:0-3340 GCA_036377475.1 Steroidobacteraceae bacterium
CATCGTCTTCGTCTCCAGGATCTCGCGCCGTTCGTTCGCGATCTTGTCTGGTCCCCAGTTGAGGTCGGCGAACCATTCCTGCAGGTGGCGTGCATCGACCGGCCTGCATTCGGGAAAGCGCTGCACGATCTCCTGGATGCCGTCGATCGTCGCCCGCACGACCGCCGCGGGTCCCTCGGCCATGAAGAGCAGCACGCAATCGTCCTCGGCGGCGAACCGGGAGAAATGAAACGCGCCGTCCGGCGGGTCGTAGAGGCGCGCGACCGAGGGACGGTAGCCCGCGACCATGACCTGGCGCAGCGCCTCGAACCCGGTGCGCATGCTCTTGAGCGTCCAGCCGACGAACGTGTCGTTCTGCGGCAGGTGCGGGAACAGCTTCACCGTGACTTCGGTGACGTAGCAGAGCGCGCCCTCGTTGCCGATCACGACGTGCCGGATGTCGGGGCCGACCGCGCGGCGTGGAACGTTCTTGATCCGTGTGATCGTCCCGTCGGCGAACACGGCCTCGCAGCCCACGACCATGTCCTCGATGCCGCCGTACAGCGTCGAGAACTGGCCGATGCTGCGCGTGGCGACGAGCCCCCCCATCTGCGCGATCGGCTTCGACTGCGGCGAGTGGCCGGTCGTGACGCCGTGCGGGCGGCACTGGTCCTCGAGTGCCTGCAGCGGCACGCCGCACTGCACGGTCGCCTGCATGTTGTACGTGTCGATCCTGAGCACGCGATCCATGCGCGAGCCGTCGAGCACGATCGAATCGGGCACGATCGTCTGCAGTCCGCCTTCGGTCGCGGTGCGGCCGGTGCGCGCGACGACGTTGAGCCGGTGGGCGTTGGCGAACTTCAACACCTCGGCGACGTGCTGCGTGCTGCGAGCCATCGCCACGGCGACCGGCAACGGTTGGGTGTAGACGCCGTGGACGTCCTCGTACAGGTGGAGCCGGTCGACGCTGCTGCGCTTGAGTTCCTGCTCGTCGGTGACGACGTTCTCGGCGCCGACCAGGCGGGCGAGATGCTCGACGATCGCGGTTCTGCTCAAGGCCATGAGGGATTCCTGGGGCGAGGGCCTGTTAACACTCATTGTCATGCCTCTCCAATCGCCTGCGGCAAGGCGCAAAGCGCAGCCAATATGTCGATATTGGCAAGCTTTGTAACGCAGCGGCAGGCGATTGGAGAGGCACCCGATAATGTTTGAACATCCTTCGATGGGACGATCCATGGCAGTCCAGCGCGTCGTTGCTCCTCCACTTGTGTACGTAAAGTACACGGCGGTCGTCGCGCCTGGTGCTGGACTGCCATGAATCGTCGCAGCTCATGACAATGAGTGTTAACAGGCCCTGGGGTCCGATCACTGGAAGATCGGGTACGAGCGTTGCAGGATCGGATCCGTCGCGTCGCGCACGTGGCGGAACACGGTTTCGCTGACCCGGCGATACAAGTCCACGTGCTCCGCACGCGGCAGGAAGCGCTGGCGTGGCCGTTCCATCTGCGCGATCCCGGTGTCGAAATCCGGACACACGCCGAGCGCGACAGCGACGCAGATGGCCGCGCCCAGGCTGGCGCCGCCGGGTCCGGGCGCACGCGCAGAAGGCACGCCGAACGCATCGGCGAAGATCTGCATGAGCAGCGGACTTTCGGAGCCACCGCCCGAGACGACGACTTCGTCGAGCCGGGTCCCGAGTTCCGACCGCATGGCCTCGACCTTGTCCGCCATCGTCAGCGCAATCGCCTCGAGCATGGACCGATAGAGGTGTCCGCGAGTGTGCCGCGCGTCGAAGCCGAGCATGATGCCCTTGCGGTACGGGTGATCGCCCGGGGCGAGCCAGTCGAGCACGGTCAGCAGGCCGTCGCTGCCGGCGGGCACGGTCGCGGCTTCCGCCTCGAGGATCGCCTCGCGCGTGCGGTGCTGCGCGGCGGCGGACGCGGCAAACTCCGGGCCCAGCACGTCCATCAACCAGCTCAATGTCCACATGCCGCGGCGAATGCCGTGGCTTTCGTAGAGGTACCGGCGGGGGGCGCAGGCGAAGTTGGTCCAGAAGTGGAGCGCATCGGCCCGGTTCTCCCGGCCGTGCATCATCCCGGCGATGTACGTGCCGAGCGAGACGAGTGCCGTGTGCTCGTCGAGTGAGCCCGCGCCCAGCGCCTCGACGGCCTTGTCGTTCGCCGTCACGACGACCGGCAAGCCTGCGGGAATGCCCGTGGCCGCCGCCGCTGCCGTCGTGATCCGCCCGGCAAGTTCGCCCGGCATCAGCAACTCGAACAACATGTCGCGCCGCAGGTTGAAGCGACGCACGAGCGCGTCGTCGCGGCTCCATTGCCATGCGTCCACGTCGATCGGCCACTGCAGGGCAATGCTGTTCGCGACCGTGTCGCGGAACTCGCCCGTGAGCCGGTGCGTGAGGTATCCGGACGACGTCGTCGCGTAGGCGACGGCCGGGTCCTCGGGCAAATACGGTTCGTACGCCCGCGCGTCCATCCAGCTCATGACGGGTTGCACGAGCGAGCCGTCCTCGCGCAGGAACGCTTTGCAGCAGCGGATCGTGCAGAGGCCGACGCCGACGATCTCGCCCGGATCGCCGCGGAAGTTGGCCAGTGCCTGCCGGCTCGCGGCGGCCACCGAGTCCCAGAGATCGTCGTCCGGGTGTTCGACGACCCCCGGACGCGGACGGTTCGCCGGTCGCAACGCCTGCCGCCCCGCGGCGACCGCGTGCCCCGCGAAGTCGTAGATCACGACCTTGGTGCTCTGCGAGCCGTTGTCGACGCCGAGGATGTAGCGCCCGCTCATCCGTATCGATACCTCACCGCACCAGGTAGCCGCCGTCGACGACGAGCAGGTGCCCGTTGACGTAGTCGGACGCGCGGCTCGCGAGGAAGATGAGGGCACCCATCAGGTCGATGGGTTCGCCCCAGCGCCCGGCGGGAATGTGGTCGAGCACACGCTGGTTCGTCTCGGGATTGCTGCGGGTCTGGCGCGTGATCTCGGTCGCGTAATAGCCGGGGGCGATGCCGTTGACCTGGACGTTGTGCATCGCGAGCTCGTCGCAATAGGCCTTGGTGAAGCCCGCCAGCCCGTGCTTGGTGGCGGCGTAGGCCGAGGACCATCGTCCGCCGAGGAACGAAAACAGCGAGCACACGTTGATGATCTTGCCGCGCCGCTGTGGGACCATGCGCTTGGCCGCCTCGTAGCTCAATTCGAAGGCCGCCGTCAGGTTCACCGCGACCGTCGCGTCCCATTGCGGTCGGCCGAAGTCGAGCACTTCCGCGAGCGGGCAGATGCCGGCGCTGTTCACGAGAATGTCGAGACCGTCCAGCCGCTCGACACAGTGCTCGATCACGCGGGCCGC
>DASUYI010000006.1:0-2246 GCA_036377475.1 Steroidobacteraceae bacterium
GCGATACTCGCGTCGGCGACCTTGCGAGGTTCACGAGCGGGAGATCAGCGCCCGTGTCGCGCACGTGACGGGCGAGGTCAAGCTTCGCGGGACCGACGGCTGGCGTCCCCGGAGCAAGCGGTGTCGCTCGGGGCGTCGGGGATCTTTTGCTTGAGCAAGGGGTTCGAGTTGAGCCACGCGCGCGCTTCCTCGGCGGTCCCGAAGATCTGGAACGGATCGGTCGAGGTGCGCACGGCGCGGAAGTACTTGAGGAAATCGCAGATCGAGGGGTCCGTGGCGACCTCTGCGCGCCAGACCGGATGGGCCTGGCCGTACGACGCGCCCATTTCGAGCGCGACGAAGACCTTGACGTCGGACAGCGTCACGCTCGTGGACCGGCTTGCGCCGAGGAAATCATGCACTATGTATCGGATGCGATCAGACCGGGGGTCGCTGGAGATCTCCTCGTAGGTAGCCGTGATTTCGGGCGAGCCGATCGTGCCCCAGAACTTGACGCAGACACCTTCAGGCTGCCAGTGCACCGTATGCGGCATATCGCACGACTCTCAGCCGGCCGTCGCACCCGTGGAAGCAGACCATCGATTGCCCGGGTGTCGGTGGGCGCTTAAGGCGCGGCGTATTCCCGGCGTGACGCACGCGTCCCGGTAGGTCACTCCCGACAACGACGTCCGCCACTTTGACGGCGCGCGAGCGCGCATGCCGCTCCGCAATACCGGCCACGCTGACGACCATGTCGGAACGCCAGGGAGGGCGCACGGTGCGCGGCTCAATCGACACGCTGGTCCTCGGGATCGGCAACACGCAGCTCGGCGACGACGGCGCGGGCGTTCATGCATTGCGCCGCGTCGAGCGCCTGCTCGGAGGCGCCGAAGGCGTCGAGTTTCTCGACGGCAGCGCGCTCACGCAGGCCCTGCTGCCGACCCTCGAGCGCTTCGAGCGCTGGATCGTGCTCGATGCCTCGAACCTGCAACGCACGCCCGGGACGATCGAGACCTTCGAGGGCCCGGACATGGACGAGTTCCTCGCGCGGCCGCGTCGAACGGCACACGAGACCAGTCTTGCGGAAATCGTCACCGGTCTGCGACAGGGCGGCAAGCTGCCGGCACGTCGCGCCCTGGTCGCAATCCAGCCCGACCGAATCGACCCGGCGCCGAGGCCGTCACGACGCGTAACCGCGGCGCTCGACGAGGCGGCGGTGGCCGCCATCAGCTTCATCTGTCATTGGGACGCCGAGGCCGGGGCGCCCGCCTGACTCAGCGAACGCTGCGGTAGACCTCCCGACGTTCGGTCGGCGTCAGCACGAACTGCCAGAGGTGGGTGCGCCGGGCCCGGAAGCTCGCCATCGATGCGCCGAGGTAGTAGTGCCAGAGCCGTTGGAACTCGGCACCGTATCGGGGTTCCAGCCGCGGCCACGCGGCGTCGAAGTTCTCGCGCCAGGCCGCGAGGGTGCGCACGTAGTCGAGGCCGAAGTTGTGCAGGTCCGCAATCACGAAGTGCGGGCTCGCCGCCGCGACGAGGTCGTCGAGCCGCGGGATCGCCGAGTTCGGAAAGATGTAGCGCTCGATCCAGGGGTCCGGCGTGCGCAGCCCGGTCTGGGTGCCGATCGTGTGCAGCAGGAACAGCCCCTGCGGGTCGAGGCACCGGCGCACGACGTCGAAGTACGTCGCGTGGTTGCGGAAACCGACGTGCTCGAACATGCCGATCGAGAAGATGCGGTCGAACCGCTCGTCGAGGGTCCGGTAGTCCGCCAGCCGGATCTCGACCGGAAGGCCGCTGCACAGTCGCCGAGCCGTGTCGGCCTGTTGCGCGGACACTGTCACGCCGACGCCGCGTACGCCGTAGCGTTCTGCCGCGAACTTGAGCGCTTCGCCCCAGCCGCAGCCGATGTCGAGCACGCGCATCCCGGGCGCCAGCTGGAGCTTGCGACAGACGAGGTCGAGTTTGGCCAGTTGCGCCGCATCGAGGTCACGCGCCTCGGCCCAGTAGGCGCAGCTGTAGACGAGTCTTGCGCCGAGCATCGCCGAAAACAGGTCGTCGCCGAGGTCGTAGTGACGGCGACCCACGGCCCAGCCGCCGGCACCGGTCTGCACGTTCCAGAGCCGATGACGCGCGTCGAGCACGCGTCGCAGGTTGCGACCCGACCGGCGATCGGCCCCGTGCAGGATCAGCCGTTCGAGGCAACCGGCCAGGTCGTCCGTGTCCCACCAGCCGTCGACGTAGGCGTCGCCGAATCCCAGCGACCCCTG
>DASUYI010000007.1:0-6177 GCA_036377475.1 Steroidobacteraceae bacterium
GAAGACATTACCCTCCGGGTCGACCGTCACGTACGTCGGGTAGCTGAACTGGCTGAAGTCACCGCCCGGGATGCCCCCGATGGCGCCGATACGCTTGCCGGCGCGGTCGAAGACCTTGACGTTCTGCTCCGGGGCGTCGGAGTTGCCGGTGTCAACGACGTAGACGCGGTCGTGGACGGAATCCACGGCGATGCCGTTCGGCCGCACCATCGACTTGTCGTTGATCTCGCGCAGTTCCTTGCCGTCACGGCCGAAGACCACCACGCCCTTCTTGACGCCGTCGACGACATACACGTTCTCCTGGTCGTCGAGCGCAACGCCCGTGGGATATCCCACGTCGATCTTGCGCAGTTCCTTCTTGGCGAAGTCGAACGTGAACACCTTGTGCTGCAGCGGGTCCGCCACGTACAGCCGCTCGGCATCGGCGGACACCGCCAGGCCCGCCGGCGAGGCGATGCGTCCCTCGGGAATCTGTTCTCCGGCGAGGAACGTGACCAGCGAAGCGGAAAAGGTCGTGTCGGCCTTGAGGTCGTCCTCGCTCGTGATGCTGCGCACGAACTCGATCCGCGGCGGCAGCGGCGGCGCCGGCCACACGAGCTTCGGCTCTTCCGGGGCGGGCGGTGCGCCCGCACACCCGGCCGCAAGCAACGTGGCCAGCGTCAGCGCGCACGCGACGAAACCCGTGTTCCACGATGCGCCACAGACGATCTTGTGCATGTACATGTCGCTACCCCTGGCCAGCCGGCCATGCTTGTCGACCCCCGCGGGCCCACATCCCGAACAACGATTCAAGAAACGGCCTCGCCGAGCTTGCGGTAGAGGCTGGAAAGACTGATGCCGAGCTTCTGCGCAGCAGCGCGCCGGTCGCCCTCGGCCGCGACGATCGCCTCCTGCAGCAGCTTGATCTCGTAGCGGCGCAGCTGGAGACGCAGCGTCGTCTCGCCGGCGAGATCCGCGCCGTCGCCGTTCAGGATCGAACTGGAACCGACGAGCGCTGCCGGCAGATCCGCTACCGTGATGCGGTTGTTCTCCGTGAGAATCCGCGCGCGGTTGATGACGTTGTCGAGTTCGCGCACGTTGCCGGGCCAGGCGTAGCTCAGCAGGATCGCCTCGGCGTCCGGGTCGATCTCGAAGGTCTCGTCGGTCCCGACGTCCGGCCCGTTCTGCAGCAGGAAGTGCACGAAATTGCGCAGGTCGGCATGACGCTCGCGCAACGGCGGCAGGACGATCTGGAACATGCTCAGGCGGAAATACAGGTCCTCGCGGAACGCGCCCCGCTCCACCATCGCCGGCAGGTCGCGGTTGGTTGCGACCAGGATGCGCGTGTCGACGCGTCGAATCTGCTCGCTGCCGACGGCGCGGACCTGCTTCTCCTCGATCACGTGCAGCAGCTTGGTCTGCATCGGCATCGGCAGCTCGCCGATCTCGTCCAGGAACAGCGTCCCGCGGTCGGCCTCGACGAACAGGCCCTTGCGCGTGCGGTCGGCGCCGGTGAAGGAACCGCGCGTGTGACCGAAGAGCTCGCTCTCGAGCAACTGCTCGGGGATCGCGCCGCAGTTGACCGGCACGAACGGTCCCGAGCTGCGCAGGCTCTTCTCGTGGATGGTTCGGGCAAGCATGCCCTTGCCACTGCCGCTTTCGCCGGTGAGCAGCACGGTGCTGTTGGTCGGCGCGACCTTGTTGACGAGCCGCTCGACCTCGAGCATGCACGGCGAGGTGAAGCGGTAGGGCGCGGCCCCCTTGCCCTTGGCCGCCGCCCGCAACAGCTTGTTCTCCTCGCTGAGGCCGCGCATCGCCTCGATCTGCGCGAGGCGGTTGAGCAGCTCCTCGTTGCGCACGGGCTTGACGATGTAGTCGTAGGCGCCGCCGCGCAGCGCCTCGACGGCGGTCTCCATCGACGCCGACGCGGTCACCATGACGAAGACGGTGCCGAGCCCCGACGCCTTGCTCTGCCGCAGCAGGTCGATGCCCGTGCCGTCGGGCATCTTGATGTCGCACAACGCGACGTCGATGTCGCCGCGCGCGAGCTTGGCCCGCGCTTCGCGGACCCCGCTGGCCTGCTCCACTGCATAACCGGCCCTGGCCAGCGTCGCCGCCACGATCTGGCGGAGCGCCGCCTCGTCGTCGATGACCAGTACGTGCAGGGATGCCATCGTCATTCCCTCGCTGCGACCACGGCCGTGCGCGGCAGGTGCACGCTCACCGTCGTGCCCGCGCCCACCGTGGACTCGAGGTCGATTCGCCCGCCCGCCTGCTCCGTCAACGTCTTGCAGAGGAACAGGCCGATGCCCCGGCCGCGGCCGGCGGGCTTGGTCGTGAAGGATTCGTCGAACGCACGCGCCATGACCTCGGGCGTCATGCCGTGTCCGGTGTCGGTCACGGCGAGCCGGGTCTCGGTTCCGACCACCGCCGTGCTCACCTCGATGCGGGCCGTGCCGTTGCGCGGGGTGTCCTCCATCGCATCGGCCGCGTTGATGAACAGGTTCATCAGCACTTGCGTCATGTGATCGGCCACCGCCGTCACGGCCGGCAGCTCGTGGTCGAGCCGGAATTCAAATTCGATGCCACGGAAGCGCTTGTCGTACGAGATGAAGCTGCCGGTGCTCTGCGCGAGCGCATTGAGGTCCAGCAGTTCGGGCTCGGGCGAATGCGGCCGGGTCAGGGTGGCCAGCTGGCGCATGATGAGGGAGATGCGCTCAGTCTGTTGCAGGATCTGGACGCTGAAATCGTGCGCCAGCCGGCTCACCCGATGATCGTCGTCCCGGGTCTCCTCGATCAGGAACTGCGCGACGCCGGCTATCGCGGCAATCGGGTTGCTGACCTCGTGACCGATCGCCGCCGCCATCGAACCGACCGCGGCCATCTTTTCCTGGTGGAACCGCTGCTGCCGGTTGATCTCCTGGTGCTGTTCCCAGCGGCGCAGGTCGACCTGCATGCGGTTGACCGCGTCGATCAGGCCCCCGATCTCGTCGCGGCGGCGATTGACCAGCGGCGGTCCCGAGTACCCCGACACGATCGCGGCGGCGCGGTCCTGCAGTCGCCCGATGTCCCGGGCGAGACGCGTGAAGAAGACCAGGATCACGGCGGCGCTCGCGAGCGCGCCGACGATGCTCGTGCCGACGGCCGTGATGCTGACCAGCTGCTGCTGGGCGTGGTACCGCTCGCCCAGCACCTCGCTGCGGTGCTGCAGCGACAGGAGCAGGTCGTTCAGGCCCACGATCATCTGCTGCTCGGCATTGCGCACCAGGGTGAGGTTGCGGCCGCTCGGCTCCGTCCGGACCGCGTCGACCGCGAACTGGAGTTCGTCGACGCGCGGTGCGAGCGAGGGGTCGAAGTCACGGACCTGCTGCAGGCGCGCCATGAGTGGATCCAGGCTGGCGCCGATGTCGGCGTACGTGGTGTGGATCCCGTCGGAATAATCCGGGGCGCTCAGGATCGACTGCGTCTGCACGAGCGTGTGCGCGAGGGTGTTGAACCCCGGCGCAAGCACCTCCTGCGCCAGGCGATGGCTTTCGATCTGCTGCGCGGTGATGAACAGCTCGTGACGCTCGCTCGCGAGAAACAGGGCCGCGGACGCCACGTAGACGACGAGCAGGCCCAGCGCGAGCATGCCGCGTGCACGCAGCGACAATCGCGGCGAGCGCGCGTCGCGTGGCACGACGGGCAGCGAGACCGCGCTCACGTGGTCGCCGCCTCGGCCGGCTTGGCCGCCGGCTTCTTGCCTGCGTGGCAGCCTTTGCATCCGGATGGCACGACGACGACCGTGAAGTGACAGGCGCCGCAATACTTCTTGCCCTGTTCCATGTCGTCGTGCGTGAATTGCAAGTTCTCGTCCCGCTTCTTGAAGATGCCGGAGTGACAGTTCTTGCACGACAGCCACTGCGTGTGAGTCGCATGACGGAACGTCGCCGACTTGCCGGGGTTGTCGGCGGGCGTGAACACGATCTCGGAATCGGTCGTCGACGCCGGCGCTGCGTCCGGGTCGATGCCCGGCTTCGGCGTGATCAGCTGTTCGTCGAGGGTGCGCATCCAGTCGACGTTGCCCTTGCCGTCGCGCGGCAGGGCCGCGTAGATCCCGCTCCAATCGATCTCGGGCGGCTTGATGACCTCTTCCTGCACGATGACGATCGGCACCACTTTTGGAGGCGGCGGATGCCTCGGGAGGTTCTTGACCGGGGCAGTCGGTGGCAGTGGCACTAACAGGTCGGCGAGCAGCGGGTTGCCGGAATTGCAGCCGAGCATCAGGACGAGGCACGTGAGCGCCACGACGACGAAAGCCGACTTCCTTCCGAAACGGGACATCGGTACCGCCGACGACCACAATGGCCGCGGATTCTGTCCAATCCGTTCGGGTTTGGAACTAAGTGAAAACTGAACCGGTACGCGTCGGAAACGCGCACTTCCCTTCCAGGCCGGTCGAGCAGGAGGTCGGTTTGGACCAAGCGGACCGAACGTTCCCCCGGATGGGGCAATCCAGCCCGTCGAGGTTCAGTCTAAAGCGCACGTTCCGATCCGCGCCGGCGCGTAAATAGCGGCGAACGCGCAACGCGTTGCGGCTTGTCCAGAGTCGGCTGACGGCGACAACGTGCGATTCGCCAAGGACATCGCCGCGAGCGTACGCAGTTGCAACTGCCGGCGGACCTGTCAGTCGCGCTCGACGACCTCGCCCACCAGCACCACGCCCTCCGCGGCGCGTCGATGCAGCGCCTTCGCGGTCCGTCCGACCGTGCGACAGACGAGGGCGTCCAGCGTGCCGCCCACGACACCGCCGACGACTGGAATGAATCTCGAAAAGCCGGCCACGCTGCGCTCGCCCGCGCGGGCAAGCAGCCGCAAGCCGATGCGCTTGTTGATCTCGACGAGCGCCCGACCCGGGATCTGGTCGACCGCGCGTTGGGTGAGCCGCGGCCCGAGGGGAATCCCGAGATCATTCATCGCCTGTCGCGCAACGTCGCCGGCGAGGCTCATCAACACCGTCGTCTGCGTGCGGCTCGAGCCGAGATCGTGACCGTAGACGTGGGCGATGGCGCCCGCCATGCGGGCCTGGATCACCCAGGACGCCGCGAGCGCCGACGGAATGGACACCGGGAGCGTGATTGCGCCGCCTACGCCGGTGACGAAGCCGGTCGTGAAGTTCTTGATCGTCTCGCGCTCGATCAGCGCGTCCACGCGTTCATCGTTGCTCGTGTAGCGCGCGTCGGCCAGGTATTCCGCGGCCAGTTCTCGCGCACCCGCCAACGGGCCGGCGCCGGCCACGCCCTTGTCCAGCAGCCACAGGGCGAGCCGCCGTGCCGCGGCCGACGTGGGACCCTGCTCCGTCGTGGGATCGATGCGCTTCACGAGGCGATGATACGGCGGCGGCGAACCTGTCCGCCGTAGTTCTGGACCGACACCCGCGCTCCGGTGCGCCTACGCAAGCGGCAAGCGCACCGTCGCGGCGGGCCCGCCGCCGTCGCGAATGCCGAGAACACCGCGCGGAGCCACGCACGCGACGATGGAGGCGCACTACGCTTCATAGGGCGCTCGTCCTACGCAGGTATTTCAATCCTGAAATCTGGCGCTATGCTGACCTGCGCGTCACGCTCCAACCCGCGCCTCGCGGGTGGGGTGGGTCGATCGTGGTGGAGGAAACCACTGTGCAGGAGGTCGATGCGACGCGACCCGGTATCGACGAACGCCGGGGCCCGCGCCTGCTTCCCGCGGCGACGCGCGCACTTCGCGCGCGCATCGAGCGGCTGCTCGACGGCAGTGGCGTTGCGCTCGACGGCGCGGCGCCCTGGGACATTCGCGTCGTCGATCCACGAATGTTCGCTCGTACGCTTGCGCAGGGGTCGCTGGGATTCGGCGACGCCTACGTCGACGGCTGGTGGGACACGGACGACCTGGCCGGTTGCCTCGAACGGCTGATCCTGCACGGGGCCGATCGCCGGTCGGGTCGCAAGCTGCGACGCGTGCTCGCCGCGCGTCATCGGCTCTGGAACGTGCAGAGCGGTGCCGGCGGCTGGGCCGTGGGTCGACGCCACTACGACCTCGGCGACGACCTGTTTTCCGCGATGCTCGGCGCACGACTCGTCTACAGCTGCGCCTATTGGGCCGAGGCGCGCGATCTCGATGCCGCGCAGCTGGCCAAGCTCGACCTCGTCTGTCGCAAGCTCCAGTTGGCGCCCGGCATGCGTG
>DASUYI010000008.1:0-4256 GCA_036377475.1 Steroidobacteraceae bacterium
CGCCATGTCGACGTTGTGCGCCGGGTGCGGCCACGATTCCGTCACGTCGGCGATCACCCAGGCGATCTGGGAACTCGGCATCCGCCCCGAGCAGCTGGCCAAGCTCTCGGGCATCGGCTGCTCGTCGAAGACCACGGCGTATTTCGCGAGCGGCGCGCACGGGTTCAACGCCGTGCACGGCCGCATGCCGTCGATCGCCGCCGGCGCGAACGCGGCGAACCGCGACCTGCACTACATCGGCATCTCGGGCGACGGCGACTCGCTGTCGATCGGCTTCGGTCAGTTCGCGCACGCGATCCGCCGCAACGTCAACATGCTGTACATCTGCGAGAACAACGGCGTGTACGGCCTGACCAAGGGGCAGTTCTCGGCCTCGGCCGACATCGGCACCAGGTCGAAGAAGGGCGAGGAGAACCGGCAGGCGCCCGTCGACCCGTGCCTCGCGGCGCTCAGCCTCGGCGGCACGTTCATCGCGCGCAGCTTCTCGGGCGACAAGGACCAGCTCGTGCCGCTGATCCAGGCGGGCCTCAGGCACCGCGGCTTCGCGCTGATCGACGTGATCTCGCCCTGTGTCACCTTCAACGACCACGTCGGCTCGACCAAGAGCTACCAGTTCACGCGCGAGCACTATCAGGAAGCCGTCCACGCCGATTACATCCCCGCGCGCACCGAAATCACGGCCTCCTACGGCGAGGGCGAGGCCTTCCCGGTCCGGATGCACGACGGCAGCCAGATCCTGCTGCGCAAGCTCGACAAGGACTACGACCCGACGCACCGCGGCAAGGCGTTCGAATACCTCCGCACCAAGCTGCGGCAGGGCGAGCACGTGACGGGCCTGATCTTCGTCTCGGAAGCCAGCTCGCACGACATGCACGAGATGATGAACACCACGCACGTGCCGCTGAACCAGGTCCCGTACGAGAAAATGCACCCGGGTGCCGCAGGCCTGGCGAGCATCCTGAAGCGCTACGGCTGACCCGGAGCGGGGGGCGCGTGCGCCCGGACCATGACACAGGTCACCTTGCGGGGGTGCGGCACGGCCTAGAATGTGTCGCGATGCCGGCCCATGCCCCGCAATCCCGCCCGCCTCGATCGCTGGCCGCCGCCTGTGGCGCGACGGTGCTCGCGTGCGTCTTTGCGTGGGCGCCCGCGTGGCCGGCCACGGCCGTGTACAAGTGGATCGACGACGACGGGGTCACGCACCTGTCTTCGGAGCGCCCGCCTCCCGGGATCCTGTACGAACGGGTCGCCGTCGGTGCGCTCGGCGGCGGCACGCAGCCCTCGTCGAAGCGAAGTGGCGGCACCACGCTCTCGAAGGGCAGCGTCAGGCTCGCTGCGGTGTCGCCCGAGCAGGTCGCCCGACGCAATGCCGCCATCTCCGAACTGCAGAACCGCGAGTGCGTCGTGGCGCTCGAGTCGATGGATCGCCTGGCCCGCAGCGGCCGCCCCGTCGACCCGACCGAATTTCATCGCCTGCAACAGACCGCCGACCTGAATTGCAGCAAGGAGCCGGCGGCCCGCCGTCAGCAGGAAGAACAGGCCGCGAAGCTTCGGGTCGCAAAGAGCGACGTGTGCGTCGAGGCACGCAACAGGCTCGCCGCCATGCTCGAGCCCGGGCGGCGGCCGGCGCGCGAACAGTTGAAGGTCCAGCAGGAATTCATCGAATCGCACTGCAAGGTCCCGGTGCGCTGATCGTCCGCGCATGAACGGCCCGGTGTTCCCGGCGGACACTGCGCTGCCAGCCTCGAACCGCAACTCCTGGCCAGCGCCCTTGCTCGATCCGCGCTGGCTGGTCATACGCAATCCGGCGGCCGGTCGCTCGCGCCGCGATCGTGCGTGGCTGGCATTCGAACGGGCGCTGCGTCGCGCCGGCGTGCAGTTCGACGTCCACTCGACTCACGGGCCCGGCGACGGCGCCCGGCTTGCGCAGGCCGCCATGGCCGCGGGCCTGCACCGCGTCCTGGTCGCCGGCGGCGACGGCTCCGTGCACGAGGCCCTGAACGGACTCATGCGGGCCCGCGACACGGACGGCGCGTCCGCACCGGTGCCGACGCTCGTGCCGGTGCCGCTCGGCACCGGCAACGACTGGGCGCGAACGCTCGGGCTGCCACGCGACCCCGATCGTCTCGCCGCACTGGTGGCCCACGGAGCGCCTCGGCCACACGACGCCGGCGTGATTTCGTTCGCGTCGCGCGGCAGCGACCCGTGCTGGTTCGTCAACGTCGCGGGCGCCGGGTTCGATGCGCACGTGCTCGCCCGCCTGCCCGTTCCGACCCCGTCGCGAGTGGCGTACCTGGCCGGCGCACTGCGCGAACTCCAGCGCTACCAGTCGCCACGCTTCCACATTGCGACGGACGACGCACCGGCCCGCGAGGGACGATGGCTGCTGGCACTCGTCGCGAACGGCCGGTACTGCGGCCACCGGATGCACGTGGCCCCGTGCGCAGTCGTCGATGACGGACGCTTCGACGTCGTGACGATCGACGAGGTCGGACTGCTGCGTGCACTGCCCAAACTCGCCGCGCTCTATGCCGGCACCGTGCTGCGCGACCCGCTCGTGCGGCACGTGACCGCCGCACGAGTGCGCATCGACAGCGACCCGAGCGTCGCGGTCGAGGCCGACGGCCAGCTCGTCGGCACGACACCGGCGGAGTTCACCGTGATGCCGGGGGCCCTGCTCGCGTTGCGTGGCGCTTGAGACCGGTGGACGCCGCCCAGGCCAGGTCCAGTGACGGCGGGCCGCAGGAGGGCGCCGCGCGACACCCTCCCTGGCATCGCGCGACTCCCACGGAACCTCGAGCCGGTCGGCGCGACGCTGCGGGCTGCCGCGTGGGGCCAGGCCACATCGTCGCGGGGTCGACCGCCCCGTGGTCCTACTAGACCACAGGATGAGGTGCGAGTGAACCACCCACACGAGTTATTCAGCACAAGTGCTTACGGGGGTGCGCCGTCGCGATGACGGTCCAAGCCGCCCAGGTCCACGCGACGAGGTCGCGCAGGTTCACGGCGACCTGATTTCCAGGCGGGCATCAGCGATGCACACGTGACGTACGTCGGGACCGAGACGAAACGTGCCTTTCCCATTCGGAGCGCCGACGACTCGATTCCGGTCGCGATTTGTGCGTACCGCGAACGAAGACGTGACTGCATCACGGATCGGGGGATCACGTTTGCGCAGACTTGCGACTTGTCCAGGCGCGCCCCCGCGCAGGAGTCCCGACATGGAAATCGCTGCCTTCGTGCTGTTCGGATCGGTCGCGCTGTGGCTCGCGGAGGAACTCGCTGCGAAAGGGCGCGAAGACAAGGGCTGATGCGCCGTCCGCGCGGGACGAGGAGTAAGGTGGCGGCATGAACGCCCCCGACCTCGTCACCCATCGCGGCGGTTGTCACTGCGGCGCCGTCGCGTTCGAAGTCGAGGCCCCGTCACGGCTGCTCGTGCAGGAATGCAACTGCTCGATCTGCTCGGCCTCGGGCTTCCTGCACCTGATCGTGCCGCGCGGACGCTTTCGGCTGTTGCGAGGCGACACCGCGCTGACCGAGTACACGTTCGGCACGAAGGTCGCACGGCACCTGTTCTGCCGCACCTGTGGCGTCAAGTCGTTCTACGTGCCCCGCTCGAACCCCGACGGTTACAGCGTCAATGCGCGCTGCCTCGACCCTGCGACGGTCGAAGCCCTGGTCGTCGAGCCTTTCGATGGTCGGAACTGGGAGGCCTCGGCAGGGGCGCTGCGCCACCTGAGCGAGGCATGAGCCGTCGGGATCAGGCGATCAGGCGACGCGCTCGTCCCGCGACTGAGAACCTTCCGACGGTCGATATGGCTGCATCGTCTGACTGGCGGTGACGCCCTTCAGGTTGTTCGACACGTCCGGCACGCGATTACGACGCGCGGCTTTTTGCCGCGCCAGCGCCGCGGAGGCCTGCGCCTCGCGCGCCCGCTTGTTGCGGGAGTTGATGGTCACGACGATCGCAACGACCAGCAGCAGCGCGAGAAGTATCGTCAGCTTCATCGATTCCATCCTTGAGTCGTTGCGGTAGACCGCAGATTCCTGGCTCGGTTCTGCCCTCGGGCGGCCGACGCGGCCACCGTGGCAGTATCCTCGGCTGAGTGGGCGGCGAACAGCCGACTAACCCCCAGATTGCACCAGAATTGTGTCCATCTCTCGCGGGTGCAGCGCGATGCAGATACTGCGCGCTGCGTCACGGAATAGTGGCCTGAAGCTCGCTTCGGTCGGACGCGAGCGTATCGGCATGCGTC
>DASUYI010000009.1:0-4176 GCA_036377475.1 Steroidobacteraceae bacterium
CACGGCACGCCAGGCGCGACGCCACGGAGCGTCGGGCCGGGTCGGGTTCGCGTGAGGCAACGGGACCGGCGGTACGGGTTGGCCGAGGAAGGCGCAGAGCTCGTCCCACCGTGGACGTCGCACGAGGTCCAGTTCGAGGTATTGGCCCGGCGGCGCGTTCGCGAAGTGCGCTCGCACGGCCGCGTTGTGGGTGCGATAGGCGTCGATCCACGCTTGCCGGCTGGCCTGGCTGCGCGAAGGGTCGGCGTGCGGGCCGAACATCCAGATCCGCATCGGACGGATCCGCCGGTTGGCGTAGAACCGGACGCAACTTTCGATCCAGCGACGCTCGTCGCGCACGGTCAGGATGTATTTCGCGTCGGGAAACTGCGCGTGGATCTCGCGCCACAGGTGGAAGTACGGGTTGTCGGTGAATGCGTCAAAGCGGTCGAACGTCGGCAGCCGGTAATCGCCGGCCTCGATCTGCCTGAGCAGGGTCTCGCCATCGTCGGCGCCCGGGTAGCTGCCGGGCTTGTCGCCGTTGACAGTGCGGTAGCCGAGCAGCTTGAGCGCCTCGAACAGGGTGGTGGTGCCCGTCTTGTAAAAGCCGATGCAGAAGATCTTGCCGGCGTACGGGGCCACGCTCATGGGCCGTGATTTTGCGCTCGGCTGCGACCGAGCGCGAGGTTGCGCAGCCTGCACGCCGTTGCGTCGTCGCCTGACTCTAGTGTTCGTCCGGCAGCGGAGCATCGAACGGCAGACCGGCGGGTGCATCCAGGCCCAACGGTTCGATGCATTCAGGCCCCTCGTTGCGCGCATTGCTGACGTGGCGGCTGACGGGCCTCGCGACCATGTCACCGATGGCGATCGGGTCGAGCAACCGGTCGAGCCTGTCGACGTCGCGGTTCTCCGGATCGAGCCATTCGGCGAATGCGGCCGAGGGTATGACGACCGGCATGCGGTCGTGCACGTGGGCGACGGAGCGGCCGGCGTCGGTCGTGATCAGCGCGACGGACTCGAGCGGCTCGCCGGTCGCCGGGTCGCGCCAGTATTCCCATAGCGCCGCGAGGGCGAACGGCGCGCCCGAGGCGGGCTGGATGAAGTACGGTTGCTTGTCACGCGCGCCGGTCTTCATCCACTCGAAATAGCCGTCCGCGGGAACGAGCCCGCGGCGGCGTCCGTACGCATCGCGGAACGCGGGCTTGTCCTTGAGCGTCTCGGCCCGCGCGTTGATCATGCGCGCGCCGATTGATTTTTCCTTGGCCCACCACGGGACCAGCCCCCAGTACAGCATCGCGAGCCGGCGCGTCGCCGCGACGTCGTGCCGCTCGCGCACGACCGGCACGTACGTCGTGGGCGCGATGTTGTAGCGCGGCTCGAGTTCGGGCGTGTCGTCGGGCAGCCCGAACAGCCGGACCACGGCCTCGTGGGTCGAGTAGAAGGCGAAGCGACCGCACATGGGGAAGCGGATAGTGAATAGTGAATAGCGGATAGTCGGAAACGCCGTGCCGGCAGTGCCGGCTCCTCACTATCCGCTAACCGCTATCCGCCAGTCACTATTCCCTGGTTCCCGTGCCCTTGTTCATCAGCCAGACGCAGACGGCGAACAGGATGAGCGTGGCGGCGATCATGATCGCGAACGAGAAGCCGACATCGACATCCGACTGGCCGAGGAAGCCGTAGCGGAACGCGTTGACCATGTAGAGGATCGGGTTCGCCTTCGAAACCTGCTGTGCCCAGTCGGGCAGCATCGAGATCGAGTAGAAGACGCCACCGAGGTAAGTCATCGGCGTGAGGATGAACGTGGGCACGAAGGAGATCTGGTCGAAATTCTTCGCGAACACGGCGTTGATGAACCCGCCGAGCGCGAACACGAGCGAGGTCAGCAACACCGCGGCGAGCACCGTGAGCAGGTGCTCGACGTGCAGGTGCGTGAAGAACAGCGCGATCACCGTCACGACCAGCCCGACGAGGAGGCCGCGCACGACGCCACCCACGACGTAGCCGAGCACGATCAGCCAGTTCGGCAGCGGTGAGACGAGCAGTTCCTCGATGTGCCGCCCGAACTTCGCGCCGAAGAACGAAGACACCACGTTGCCGTAGCTGTTGGTGATCACGGACATCATGATCAGCCCCGGCGCGATGTACTGCATGTACGTGAAGCCGCCCATCTGTCCGATGCGCTGGCCGATCAGGCTGCCGAAGATGATGAAGTACAGCGTGGCCGTGATGACCGGCGGCACGATCGTCTGGCCCCAGATCCGGATGATCCGGCTGAACTCACGCAGGACGATCGTTGCAAAGCCGATGCGGCGCGCACGCTGCATCCGGCTGCGGCTCGTGACGGCGGCGTGTCCGCCCGCGGCAACGCCCGGCGTGGCGGTCGAATGCGGCGACTCGTTCGTCATCCGGCCGCCCCCGGTGCGGAGCGGGCCTGACCGCTGCCCACGTCGCGTCCTTCGACGAGGCGCAGGAACAGTTCCTCGAGCCGGTTGGCCTTGTTGCGCATGCTGAGCACCTCGACGCCCGCCGCCGACAGTGCCGCGAAGATGCCGTTCAGGTTCTGCTCCTTGTTCACTTCGATTTCGAGCGTCGTCTCGTCGACCTGGACGACCCGGTAGCCGGGCAGTGAGGGCAGTTGCTGCAGCGGCTCGCGCAGGTTCAGCACGAAGGTTTCGGTGTGCAGCTTGCGCAGCACGGTGGACATCCGGTCGTTCTCGATGATCCGTCCCTCGTCGATGATCGCAATGTGCCGGCAGAGGCTTTCGGCCTCCTCGAGGTAGTGCGTGGTCAGGATGATCGTCGTGCCCTGCTCGTTGATCCGGCGCAGGAATTCCCACATCGACCGCCGGACCTCGATGTCGACGCCCGCGGTCGGCTCGTCGAGGATCAGCAGCTGCGGCTCGTGCACGAGCGCACGCGCGATCATCAGGCGCCGTTTCATGCCGCCCGACAGCGTGCGCGAGACGGCTTCACGCTTGTCCCACAACTGCAGTTGCCTGAGCCAGTGTTCGACGCGACCACGCGCCACGGTGCGCGGGATGCCGTAGAAGCCGGCCTGGTTCAGCAGGATGGTCGACACCTTCTCGAACTGGTTGAAGTTGATCTCCTGCGGCACGACGCCGAGGCAGGATTTCGCGGCCTCGAGGTCGCGGTCGAGGTCGTGGCCGAACACGCTGACCGTGCCGCCGGTCTTGTTGACCAGCGACGAGACGATGCCGATCGTCGTGGACTTTCCGGCACCGTTGGGCCCGAGCAGCGCGAAGAAGTCGCCATCCTCGACGTCGAGATCGATTTGCTTCAGGGCCTGCACGCCGTTGCGGTACGTCTTGGACAGCTGGCGCAGCGACAGTGCCTTCATGGATGGATTGCGACCGGTGGCGGGGGGCGCAAAGCGTAATGTGGGACCCCCGCCTCAGCAAGGAACCTCGGCGCTGCCCGGGGGCGGACGCCGATGCGCCGGGCGGACACGCGTGCGCGGACCGTGGACGACCGTGGGCGGTTGCCGTTCGCACTGCGCGAGCAGGCACAGCCCCGCCGTGTAGACCCAGTGCACGGCCTCGCCCCGCGTGACGGCGTCCGCGAACAGCGACCAGTACCGGTCGTGACCCGGCCAGCGTGGACGGATCAGCCCGGTCCACGCCGCGACGCGGTACGAGTCCGATAGCGTCATCGCGCACAGTTGCGCTTCGGCGCGGGCGTCGAGTCCGAAGGCAATGCGCGTCGCGAGCGGGACGCCTTCCACCAGGCTCCGGGCAACGCCGAGTGCGGTCACGCCGAATGCCCGGCGGGCTTCGGGACCGAGGTCCTGGCCCGAGGAAGTGTCATCGTCCTCGGCGATGGACCGCGGGCCGGCGTCGTCCGGCAAGCGGATCTCGAACAGCGCGATCGGGCACGCGGCGGCCCGCTCCCGGGCTTCCTGCGGCGCGACGGCCAACCGGGTGACCGCCGCGGCCGGCAGGCCGAACCAGACATCCGTCCGATGGCGCGGGTGCAGCGCGCGGTCGAGGAACAGGCGGTTCAGGCCGGCAATTTCGCGCCGCACGGCCGGATTGAGCAGGTTGCCCTGGTACAGGCCGGCGTCGGGTGCCCCGATTCGATCACTCATGAGAATTCCCTCGTTGCATATATGGTCCTAACAGACCATATAAGGTTATAGACTTCTATATATGGTCCTTTTAGACCATATATGACCAT
>DASUYI010000010.1:0-4518 GCA_036377475.1 Steroidobacteraceae bacterium
GCGTTTGCGACGCGCAACGCGCCGAAGATCGTCACGCGTCACGTCCAGCCCGACCGCGATCATCAGGAGAAACGCGACGAGCGGCACGCCTAACTCCAGAATCTTCAGGAGCATCCGACGTCATTCTCCCCCGGAGGCGGCTGCGGAGCGGCTGTACAATCGGCACATGGTGCGTCGTGACGACGTGGACGAGTCCGTGTCCACGTCACGCCGTTCTTCTCCAGCGGGTGCAAGTCCCGCCTCGGTAAGCACCGGAGCGCCGAGTAGCAGACCGCCGGTGCGCGTCGAAAGGCGTGCAGCCGAAGCGCGGTGTCAAGAGCCTCTACGGAGGGAGCCAGCACGCGGGCCGCAACATGACGTGAAGCCTGCAGCCTCGTCAGATTCACAACCCGAGAGCCGAGCCGGTCATGTCGCGGCGAAGGCCATGTCTGCGATGCCTCAGTCCGGAGGTGCACGTGTCGCAGGTCTCGGCGGGGTAGAGGGCGCAGCACGTGTGCACGGAGAGGAACGGAACACGAGAGGCCCGTCTGCGCCGCCGGTGTCGCGGCAGACGACGTGGATAAACCGATGGTGAAACCACGTCGCGCGCAGCGGGCGTCCGAGGGGACCATAGTAGTGAGGAGCCTCGCGACGAACAACGTGAGGGGAGCGAAGGGTCCCTGCGGTGGGCGTGTCGAGGGCGCAAGGACGCGCGAGGGCATGACCGGCAGGACCGGTTCCAATCACCCCGGTGGACGCGAGTCCATCGCTCAAGTGCGCCAATTGCAACGTCGACTGTGGGTTGCAGCCAAGCGATCCCCGGAACGCCGCTTCCATGCCCTGATGGACCGGATCTACAGGCGTGACGTCCTGTGGGAGGCATGGCGGCGGGTGAAAGCGAACCGCGGCGCGGCGGGCGTCGATCGCGAGACGCTGACGCGCGTCGAGCAATACGGAGTGGAGCGCATGCTCGACGAGCTGCACTTCGGATTGCGCGCAGGCACGTATCGGCCGCAGCCGGTCCTGCGGCGGTACATCCCGAAAGCCGATGGCCGGCAGCGGCCGCTCGGCATTCCAACGGTCCGAGACCGAGTGGCGCAGATGGCAGCGACGCTCGTGCTGGAGCCCATCTTCGAGGCAGATTTCCGTGTCTCGTCGTACGGCTTCCGGCCGAAGCGAAGCGCGACGCAGGCGCTGGAAACGCTGCGCGTGCACGGCGCGCGCGGTGGCAACCACGTGCTCGATGCGGACATCCGCGACTATTTCGGCAGCATCGACCATCAGCGGTTACTCACGTTGGTGGCGCGACGCATCTCGGACCGCCGGGTGCTGAAGCTGCTGCGGCAGTGGCTCGCGGCGGGCGTGATGGACGACGGGCAGTGGAACCGGACGATGACGGGTACGCCGCAAGGCGGCGTCATCTCGCCGCTGCTCTCGAACATCTACCTGCATGTCCTCGACCGGGTGTGGCAGGACCGCTGTGCGCAGCTGGGCACGCTGGTCCGCTATGCTGACGACTTTGTGGTCATGTGTGACACGAAGGCGCAGGTCGAGGAAGCGCGACGTCGCGTGACGCACGTGCTCACGCGGCTCGGACTCGAGCTGCATCCGGAGAAGACGAGACTCGTCGACCTGTCGCGCGGACGCGAGGGCTTCGACTTTCTCGGGTGTCATCTGCGCAAGCGCATGAGCGGCCCGTTGTGGGAACGGACGCATCGCCGCGTCTATTTTCTGCAGCGGTGGCCGTCCCAGCGCGCCATGCGACGGGTGCGCACGCGGGTGCGGGAGCTGACTCCACGCGCACGGTGCCACGAGGACGTCCGCACCGTCATTGCGGACGTGAATCGGGTCCTGCGTGGCTGGGGGCAGTACTTTCGCACCGGTAACGCGACGGTGAAATTCATCCAGGTCGACCGCTATGTCGAGGAACGCCTGCGGGCCCTCCGGCGCAGCCGCGCCGGCCGCTCGCTCCGTCCCGGACAGCTCGAAGCCTGGCGCCGTCCCTTCTTCGAGGCGCTCGGGCTCTATCGCCTGCGCGGCACGATTCAGTATCCGGGGGTGGCGCATGCCACGACCTGAAGACCACCTGGTAAGCCGTGTGCGGGAAATCCGCACGCACGGTTTGAACGGGGGTCTTGCTAACAGCCGGTCCCTGACCGGTCACCAGTAGGATCTACCAATGCCAGGCGCCAAGTGGCTGCAGTCGTATTCGGGCGTTCGCGCACAGATCGGTCTGGGTCCTGGCGTCAGCGCGGAAGACGAGGCGTTCGCATTCCGCCACGCGTATTGCTATGCGGTGTCGCGGCTACAGGCCAATCCGGCTCCCCGAGCGCGGATCGTCCTCGCCCGGGATCCGCGCCCGACGGGCGGCGCGCTCGCCCAGGCGCAGGCGCGTGGTCTCGCCACGGCCTCGCACGCGCTCGGCGTCGACCTCGAGCTGATCGACCTGGGCGTCGTGCCGACGCCCGTATGGCAGCACTCCGTCCGGCTCTTCGAGGCGCACGGCGGCGTGATGATCACCGCCAGCCATAATCCGCTCGACGAGAACGGCTGGAAGTACGCCACGGGCATCACGACGTTCGGTGTGGATCCCGCGCCACCAGGTGCGCTGCTGTCGGCGGCCGAGATGGGCAACCTGATTCGCGCGGCGAACGCATTCGCGCCGCAGCCCTGGCGGCCGCCGCACGATTCGATCGCCGACGAGGACGCGCGTGAACGCGCGATCGCGAATTACCTCACGTTCCTCTCCCGCGCCTACGTCGCACACGCGCCCGGGGTTCGTGTGGTCCTCGATCCGAACGGCGGCGCGGCGTGCGCGCTGGCGGGGCGGGCGTTTCGCGTACTCGGCGTCGAACCGATCGTGATGAACGACGTCGAAGGGCAGGTCGCCCACGAGATCGACGTGGAGCATGCGCGGGCGGATGGCACCCACGTCCTCGATCGCATTGCCGAACGCGTGCGAGCGGAAGGGGCGCTGTTCGGCCTCGCGTACGACTTTGACGCGGACCGGGGAAATCTCACCTACGTTGACGCCGCGGCCCGGACGCACATCCCCTCGCCGCAGGCCGCCGCCGCGATGAATACGGCGATCGCGCTGGCCCTGCACCGGCGCTCGGGCGATCCGCGGCCCGCGGCGGTGGTCGCCTCCGATGCCACGTCGTGTCGCGTAAAGCAGGTGGCGGCGGCATTCGGCGCCGAGGTGTACGAAGTGGAAACCGGCGAGATCAACGTCGTCACGAAAATGCAGGATGTGGAGCGGCACAACATGTGCGCGGTTGTCGGCGTGGAGGGGCCAAACGGCGGCACGGTATTCGCTGGCACGACCTGCCGCGACGGCACGCTCGTCGGCGCAGGCGCGCTGCTCGCCGCCGCAGATGCCGAGCTGCGCCAGATCATTGCGCACACGCTCACGCCCGGACGTCCGATGGGAGCCGACCTCGCGGGGTTCATCGAGATCCTGCCGTCGCAGCGTTCGTTCATGGAGAAGCACCGCGCGCCCGCCGACTGGAGCGAGACAGTGACAACGCTGGACCGCCGGTTTGCCGAATTGTTCGCGTCGGAGCTGTCGCGCACGTGGGCGCGGTTCGAGATCGTCTACTCCTATACACGGTACGTCGGCCCAGAGCGGCCGACCGCTGCTGGTTATGGGTGGAAGGCGCGGCTGTTCCGGCCTGGCGGCGAGGGTTTCCTCTGGGTTCGCGGGTCGAAGACGGAGGCCGGCGTCGCACGCGTCGTCGGCGATGCTCCCGACGTAGAGTCTGCCCGCGCTCTCGTCGATGCCGGCCGGCGGCTGCTCGCGGCGAGTACAGCTCCCGCCTGAGCGTTGGAACTTCGCTCGCGCAGCACGAAGCCATATCGCTCGGCGGCCAGTTCCCCTCGCCGGCTATGACACCGCTCGTCGGCTACAGGATCGTTCCCATCTGCCTCTTCGTCGGTCTGTCCCTGCTGATCTTCACGCATGTGCTCGCCCGCCCTGGGTGGGCGGGCTCCGCGAGCTGATCAGGAGTCGCCGCGGTCAGCGCGCCGCATAGGCAGCGGTCGGCCCGTAAGGAAATCCGCGGCGCCGGGACTATATCCGGCATGAAGATACCCATCACACTGCTTCTGGTTCTGTTGCTCTGGCCGGTCCGCGCGGCCGCAGACGAGCGCTGGTACGTTTTCTCGATCGGCGGTACGCCGGTCGGCTGGGTCAGCGAGGAGACCGAAGGGTTGCGAACGCGCACGACGGTCAGCGCCCGGCTTACGCGGCTCGGCAAGAGCATCGACATGCGGTTCGACGTCGCCACGACCGAAGACGCGGCCGGAGCGTTGCAGACGCTCGCCTACGAGACGCTGTTGTCGAAGCAGCCGATGCGGGTGGAGGCTCGCGTCGAAGGCGATCGCATCCGGATCCTGACGCCGCAGGAGCGTGTCGTCGATCGAGGCTCCGATCCACTGCTTGGTCCCGTTGCCGTCGCGCGGCTCACATCCACGCGACTGCGCGCCGCGGGCGATCGCGTCGAATACGCCGTCTTTTCGCCCGAGCTGCAGCGCGTCGCG
>DASUYI010000011.1:0-2774 GCA_036377475.1 Steroidobacteraceae bacterium
CGCAGTTGATCGCCGTGGTGAGCCCGACGTCGTCGGAGGTCAGCGCGCGTCCCGTCATGCTGCCTCCCGCGATCAGTCGCAGCGGGTCACCCCGGTAGCCACCGGCAGCCGCGACGAGCGCGGCGATCGGCGTGCCGAGCCGCGCCCGTACGTTCACGGGTCGCGCGACCCCGCTGCCCTTGACGGTGACGATGCGCGAGAGGCACGGCTCACCGGTGCGGGCCCACCGCGCGACTGCCGCCGCCGTCGCGACGTTCTGGCAGGTGAGACCGACGTCCGCCGGCAGGCCGCGCGCAGGCACTTCGACGCCGATCACCGCCGAGATCAGTTGCCGCTCGGCGCCGCGCGGGTAGACCGCCGGCACGACTTCCAATGCGACGCCGGCCGCGTCGGTCGTGGCGAGCGCCTGTCGCAGCGCTTCGACCGCTTCGGGCTTGTCGTCCTCAAGGGCAATGACGCACTCGACGGCATCGAGCGCGCGCATCAGCACGCGCGCGCCGAACACGATTTCGCCGGCCTCCGCGCGCATCAGTGCGTCGTCGCAGCAGATCCAGGGCTCGCATTCGGCGCCGTTCAGCAGCAGCCGCCGCGCGCCACGCTCCCGCGCGGCCGCGAGCTTGGTGGCCGTGGGAAACGCCGCGCCGCCCAGTCCGGCGATCCCGGCGTCGCGCAACCGCTCGACGAGTTCCGCTGGCTCGGGCGAGAAGGCCTCGTCAGGCCGGAGTCCCGGTTCGGGTGCGTCACGACCGTCGTTCGCGAGCTCGATGCAGACGCACTCGCCGAGTTCGCTCGCCGACTCGCGCGTCCCGATCGCCGTGACCCGACCGGACACGGACGCGTGCAGCGGGACGCCGAACGGATCGATTGCACGGGCGACGATCGCGCCGAGCGCGACGTGCTCTCCGACCGCGACGACCGGCTCGAGCACGCTGCCCGAGCCTTGATCGAGCGCAAGCACGACACTGGCGGGGGCCGGCAGTGGCACGATCGGCGCCTCGAGGGCCTGGCGTTTGTGCGCGTCGAGCACGAGCCCGGCCGGAAACGCGCGGCGCGCGGACGCCATCACGCCGCCCGATGCCAGCGGTGTCGGCTCGCCTGCGCGGGTCGCAGCTCGATGCAGTCGACGGGGCAGGGCGCGAGGCAGAGTTCGCAGCCGGTGCAGCGCTCCGCAAGTATCGTGTGCATGTGTCGCGGCGCACCGACGATCGCATCGACGGGACACACCGGCAGGCACCGCGCACAGCCGATGCAGCGTTCCTCGTCGATCCACGCGACCAGTGCTCCCTTGTCGGGACGGCCGTAGGCCGGATCGAGGGTGCGTGGCTCGCGGTCGAGCAGCTCCGCGAGCCCCCGCACCGTGGCGTCGCCTCCGGGCGGGCAACGATCGATCTCCGCTTCGCCGCGCGCGATGGCCTCCGCGTAGGGTCGACACCCCGGATAACCGCACTGCGCGCACTGCGTCTGCGGCAGCAAGGCGTCGATGCGTACGACCAGCCGGTCGGTCGCGGGTGGCAGGCGAGATGCCGCCCAGCCGAGCGCGCCGCCGACGACAAGGGCAAGCGCGGCTGCGACGACGCACGCGATGAGGATCGCGTCGAGGCTCATCGCGCGCCGAGCCCGGTGAAGCCCATGAACGCGAGCGCCATCAGCCCCGCGGTGACGAGCGCGATCGGCGCGCCGCGAAAGGCCGCGGGCACGTCGCAGGTCTCGAGCCGCTCGCGCAGGGCGGCGAACAGCAGCAGCGCGAGGCCGAACCCGGCCCCCGCGCCCGCGCCGTACACGAGCGACTCGAGCAGCCCGTGCTGGCCCTCGACGTTGAGCAGCGCGACGCCGAGCACCGCGCAGTTCGTCGTGATCAGCGGCAGGAAGATGCCGAGGGCCTGGTGCAGCAGCGGACTCGTCGCGCGGACCATGAGCTCGGTGAACTGCACGACGCCGGCGATCAGCAGGATGAACACGAGCGTGCGCAGGTACTCGAGCCCGAGCGGCTGCAGCACCCAGTGCCACAGCGCGAAACTCAGGCCCGAGGCGACGGTCAGCACGAACAGCGTCGCGAGCGCCATGCCCGCGGCCGCCTCGAAGCGGCGGCTCACGCCCACGAACGGACAGAGCCCGAGGAACTGGGTCAGGACAAAGTTGTTGACGAGGCTCGCCGCGAGCGCGAGCAGGAGCAACTCGGTCATGGGCCCCCCGGCGGGCGCGTCACGTCACCTTCATGCCCGGCGTCGCGCCGGCGTCGGGCGCCAGCACGAAGATATCCTTGCCGCCCGGACCCGCCGCAAGAACCATGCCCTCGGACGTGCCGAACCGCATCTTGCGCGGCGCGAGGTTCGCGACCACGACCGTCAGCCGGCCGACCAGCTGGTCAGGTTCGTATGCGGAGCGGATGCCCGCGAAGATGGTGCGTCGGCCGAGGTCGCCCAGGTCGACGCCGAGCCGCAGCAGCTTGTCGGCACCGTCGACGCGCTCGGCCGATTCGATCCGCGCGATGCGCAGGTCGACCTTGCCGAACTCGTCGATCGAGATGGTCGCCGGCGCGCCGTCGACTGCCGCCGCCTCCGTCGGACTCGCCGGTCGCGGCTCGGCGGCCGGCTTCGTGGCCGGAGCGGTCGATGCGGCGGTCGTGGGCGCGCCCGTAGGTTTCAGGCTTTCTGCCGATGCGTCGAGCAAGGCCCGTACGGCGGCAGGGTCGACGCGCGTCGCGAGCGGTTCGTACGCCTGGATGCTCGTGCCGAGCAGCGGCCTGGCCACGTCGGCCCACGACTGGTCGGGCA
>DASUYI010000012.1:0-2992 GCA_036377475.1 Steroidobacteraceae bacterium
GTGATCGGGCCCTTCTCGAGCACGAGCACACGCTCGCCCAGCGACTGCGCGAACGCGGCCGCGGTCAGGGCCGCTGCGCCACTGCCCGCGATCACGATGTCGGCTTCGTGCAGCCATGCGCGCGGTGACGGCGACGCAGCCGCCTCGACGGCGCCCAGCGCAGCGACAGTCGCGCCCGCGACCGACCCCAGCAGCAGCCGGCGTCGCCGCGGGTCGTGGTCGTGTGGGTCGGCGGCCATGATCGCTCCGCGTCTAGCGGCCGAACTCGTAGGTGAACTGCACGCCGTAGTTGCGCGGCACGCGCGGCGTCGCGAACTTCCAGAGCGTGCCGCCCAGGCTGTTCGGCACGACGGCGTAGGTGTGCGAGTAGGCGTCCTCGTCGGTCAGGTTGGTGCCGAAGAGTGCAGCCGTCCAGTTCCCCCAGGAGTAGCTGAGCGAAGCATCGAGCACGCCGAAGGCGTCGATCGCGGTGCCGGAGTGATTGTCGAGCGTGCCCTCGTAGTCCGAGCGCCAGTTGTACGAGACACGGAAGTCCACGTTGCCCGGTCCGATGTCGCGGGCGTAGTCGGAGGCCACCGTGTAGGTCACGTCGGGTGCGCGGCGCAGTTCGAGGTGCGTGAAATCCTCGGGCGTGCCGGTCGCAAAGAGGTCCGTGTAGAACTCATCGTAGCCGGCGTCCAGCAGACCGAGGCTGCCGCTCAACGTCCAGTCGTCGGTCACACGGCCCACGAAGTCGAGTTCCAGCCCGTCGATCGTCGCCTTGCCGACGTTGTCGAAACCCTGCTGCTGCGGGTTGTCCGGATTGTCCGACGGCAGGCTCGTCTCGATCTGCATGTCGTCGTAGATCATGTGGAACAGTGTCAAATTCAGCTGCAACCGGTTGTCGAGCCAGCGCGAGCGAAGGCCGGCCTCGTAGTTCGTCAGCGATTCGGGGTCCTGGCCGCGCTGCATGACCTCGACCGTCGCCGCGCGCGGCGAGAAGCCGCCGCTGCGGAAGCCCGTCGAGTACGTGGCGTAGACCATATGGCCGCCTTCGAACTCGTGGCGCAGTCCGAGCCGCCAGATCACGTCGTCGTCGGTGCGCTTGGCCTGCGTGCCCGGCGGGATCGACGCGTTGCCCTGGCCGTCGTCGACGTACTTTTCGAGTTCCTTGTCCTCCTCGATGTAGCGGAAGCCCGCAGTCAGGACGTTTCGCTCCATGAAGCGAAAGTCGCCTTCGCCGTAGACCGAGAACGACTTCGAGCTCGTCCAGGCGCGGTCGAACAGTGCGGGCGCGACGTTGATCGAGTACGAGTCGGCGTCCCAGAAGTACAGGCCCGCCTGGCCGCTCACGACCTCGCCGGCGCGCGTGACGCGCAACTCATGGCTGCGCTGGGTGTAGTCGCTCTCCTTGCGCGCGTGGTAGATCGTCGCCGGGCTGCCGTCGAAGTCGAACGCCGTGTCGTCGAAGCTGTCGAGGTAACCGCCGATGTACGTGAGCGCGTAGGTGTCGTTGATGTCCCAGGTGACGTTGGCGATGTACGAGTCGATGTCGAGCTCGAGGTGGTCGAGGCCGTCGCCGACCGCCACCTGCTTGTCGCCGGACTGTGGCCGTCCTGGACCGTCCGAGCACTGCCCGAGGAATGCGCAGAACGTGTCACCGGAGCCGTCGACGGCCGGGTCGTCGGAGATGTTGAGGACAGGGTTCGCGGTGCCTTCCTGCCGGATGTAGTTGCCCTGCAGCTCGAATGTCAGGCTGTCGCTCGGCTGCCAGAGCACGTGGGCGCCGTAACGGTCCTCCTCACGATCGTCCTGCCATTTCCTGACCGTCTCGTTCCAGTAATAACCGTCGTGCTCGAGGCGGGCCGCGTTGAGCTTGAGCGCGGCCGTCTCGCCGCCGAAATTGACGTAGCCCTCGTAGTTCTGGGTGTCGAAGTCGCCGAACGTGGCGCGCACCTTGCCGCCCGTCGCGCCGAGTTCGGGCTTCTTGCGATGCACGTTGACGATGCCGCCGACGGCGTTCTTGCCGAACAGCGTGCCCTGCGGACCGCGCAGGATCTCGATGCGCTCGATGTCGAGCAGGCTCATGACGTTGCCCGTGCCCGTGCCGATCGCGACCTCGTCGACGAAGACGAGCACGGTGGGGTCGAACGCGTGCTCGACGTCCTGGTAGCTGATGCCGCGAATCGAGAACGCGGCGCCGCCGGCCGTGCCTGCCTCGACCTTGTCGAGCACGACATTCGGCGCGAACTGCGCGAGCTGCGTCGTGTCGGTCACGAAGGCGCGTTGGAACTCCTCCGCACCCACGGCGCTGACCGCGACCGGCACGTCCTGCAGGCTCTCCTCGCGCCGGCGCGCGGAGACGACGACTTCCTCGAGGCCCGCGGCGGGGTCGACAGAGGTCTCGGCGGCGTCTACCGCCAGCGTCGTGCCGGCGGGTGCGAGCAGGGTGGCGCCGCCGAGCAGGAGCGCACCCAGGCCTGCCATCGAAGTGAATTGCTTGTGCACCGTCCTGTCCCCCTTGCGTCGGTGGGGGTGGACGATGCCACTTTCGGATGGAGCTGGGACCTACCGGTTCCGGGAGGTTTTGGGCGGTGTGCGCGGCACTGACGTTGGCGGGCGCCACGGTCCGCTGAGCGCGCGCCTCATACGCGAGCCCCGCGAGTCGTGGCAGTCCGGACGCGCTCAGCGGGCGCTGAGTCTTTCGCGTTCGGGAGGTCGCTGCGGCCACCCGCCGGCGAGCGCTCGATACAGCTCGACCAGTGCGGTGGCGCTGCGTGTCCGCCCGTCCGCGAGCGCGTCCTCCGCCTGCAATTGCGAGCGTTCGGCGTCGAGTACGTCGAGCAGGTCGGCGGCGCCCGCGTCGAAGCGAACGCGGGCGAGTTCCGCCGCGCGCGCGCTTTCGCCGGCGGAGCGCTCGAGGTGGGCGTCCTCGAGACGCGCGTGCCCGTAGCGCACGAGCGCATTCTCGGTCTGCTCGAGTGCGCGCAGGACGGTGCTCTCGTACTGCGCC
>DASUYI010000013.1:0-5449 GCA_036377475.1 Steroidobacteraceae bacterium
GTTCCGTCGCGGTCGTAGCGGAAAGGGCCGCCACGCGCGATGGCCTCGAGCGTCGCGAGCGCCTCGGGCGGCAGGCCTCGCGTCGCCGGGGCTTCCGCGGCGACCTCGGACGCGACCCCGGCGGGCGCGGCACGCTCGGCGCGTTGCCCGGCCCACCAGCCGTTCGCCGCGACGATCGCGACCACGGCGAGCAGGATGATGCGCCAGCCGCGCGACACGACGCTCAGTCCGGCATGAAGCCCATGCTGCCGAGCAGGCTCTGGCCGCCGTCGCAGACCACGATCGCACCGGTGATGTACTGCGCGGCGTCGGAACAGAGGAACGTGGCGAGGTCGGCGATCTCGTCCTTGCGCCCGTAGCGGCCGAGCGGAGTCGCACGTTCGAGCTTGGCCCGCGCGCCCGGCGCCGCGCCGAGTCGCCGCATGCCCTCGGTGTCCTCGATCGGGCCCGGCACGATCGAATTGACGCGGATGCCGTCCCGGCCCCACTCGACCGCGAGGTTGCGTGTGAGCATGTCCACGCCGGCTTTCGCGGCGCCGACGTGCGACTGGCCCTCCATCGGCATATACGACTGCGGCGCCGAGATGCTGACGATGGAGGCGCCCGGCTTGCGCAGGTGCTCGTGCGCGGCACGCAGCACGTTGAACGTGCCGAGCAGGTCGATGTCGACGACCGTGCGAAATCCTTTTGCCGACATGTCGAGTGCGCGGGCGATGAAGTTGCCGGCCGCGCCGGACACGAGCATGTCGATCGGCCCGAAATGCTCCTGCGCCGCGCGCAGTGCAGCTGCGACCGCGTCGTACTCGCGCACGTCGCAGGCCTGCCCGAAGGCACGGCCCCCGCGCCCCTGCAGGTGACTCACGGCGGCGTCGACCTTGTCGCGCGAGCGGCTCGCCACCGTCACCGATGCGCCGAGTTCCGCGAAGCGTTCCGCGATGCCGAGGTTGATGCCGCTGGTGCCGCCCGCCACGAACGCGGTGCGACCCTCGAAAAGCCCGTCCCTGAACACATTTGCCATGCGTAACCCCCGATCCGTGCACCGTTTTGTCAAGATTACCCCGCAACGCGCGCGGACGGCATCCGGCGCGCTGCGCCTTGGTCAGAACACGCCGACGTGGCTGGTCCGGGCTCGGGGGACTGACGCTGCGCGCCCCATCGTCGACACTCTCTGGATGACTAGCGAAGCGGCGACATCGGCGCGGCAACGACGCGTGCAGCCCTGGCAGGTCGCGCTCGCAGTGACGGTCGTGCTGCTGGCGGTGCTGGTGCTGGCCTGGGACTGGAACTGGTTCAAGGGTCCGATCGAGCGCCGCGTCGCGACCACGACCGGACGCGAGTTCCGCATCGAGGGTGCGCTCGACGTCGACCTCGGTCGCATCGTGATCGTGCGCGTCGAGGACATGTGGCTCGCCAACACGGCGTGGTCGCTGACGCCCGAGATGGCCCGTGTCGACCTGCTGCGCGTCGAGATCCCGTTCTGGCCGCTGCTGCGCGGCGAGCGCACGTTGCGCCGCGTCGACGTCGTGCGTCCGTCGGTGCTGCTCGAACGCAATCGCCGCGGTGCGGCCAACTGGCAGTTCCGGGACGCGCCGCGGCGGGCGCCCGCGAAGAGCTGGGCGTTCGGTGAGTTGCGCGTGCACGACGGCCGGCTCGACGTGCGCGATGCGCCACTCGGCACCGACCTGCGATTGACGATCGACTCGAGCACGCCGCAGCCGGGCGACGACAGCGTGCGGTTGCTCGTGCGCGGTTCCGGTCGCTACCGCGGTCACCCGTTCCAGCTCGTCGGCACGGCCGATTCACCGGTCGAGTTGTTCGAACGCGCGGACGCCGCCTACCGGGTCGACTTCTCGGCCCGGGCCGGCTCGACCCGGGGTCGCGCGCATGGCGCACTGCGCGTGCCGCTGAATCCCGAGAAGTTCGTCATCAACGCCGAACTGCGCGGCAACGACCTCGGCGACCTCTATCCGCTCGTGGGCCTGGCCGTGCCGTCGACCCCGCCGTACCGCATCGAGGGCCTGTTCGAGCGCAACGGCCGCAAGCTGACGTTGCGGGACATGGAAGGGAAGGTCGGTGACAGCGACGTGGCCGGAATCGTCAGCGTCGACCTGAGCGGCGACAAGCCGCTGCTCGCGGGGGACGTGCGCTCGACGCACCTGGACCTCGACGACCTCGGCGGGCTGCTCGGCCTGCCGCCGTCGATCGGCGAAGGCGAGTCTGCGTCGCCCGAGCAGCGCGCAGAGGCGAAGCGACGCGCCGCGGGCCCGCGCCTGTTGCCCGACAAGGAATACGACCTGCGGAAACTCGCCGCCGCGAACGCGGACTTTCACCTGCACGCGGAGGACGTCGACGCCGGCAAATGGCCGATCGACTCGCTCGCGGTGCGACTGAGCCTGCGCGACTCGATCCTCAAGGTGGCGCCCGTCGAACTCGGTTTCGCCGGCGGCAAGGTCGCGGGCGACGTGCAGCTCGACGCCCGGCGGGCGCCGATCGCAGCCGGCGCGAACCTCGCCATCCGCAGCGTCGACCTCGAGCGGGTGTGGCCGAACATGCAGCCGCCGAACGTCGGTCGGGCGAACGGCCGGATCGACCTGCAGGGCGAAGGCAATTCCGTCGCCGAAATGCTCGCCACGGCCGACGGCGACATCCAGGTGGGCATGGGGCGCGGGCGCTTCAGCAACCTGCTGCTCGAGCTCGCCGGCCTCGACGTGGCGGAGTCGCTCAAGTTCCTGCTCGGCAAGGACAAGACCGTGCGGCTGCGCTGTGCCTACGGCGAATTCACCGTCGAAGAAGGTCTCGTCAAGACCCAGTCACTGGTCTTCGACACGAGCGACACGATCATGTTCGGCGAGGGGTCGGCCGACTTCGACGGCGAGAAGCTCGCGCTCGAGCTGCGGCCCGAGCCGAAGGACTTCAGCCCGGTGTCGCTGCGCGGGCCGCTGCACGTCGGCGGCACGTTCAAGGACCCGACGTTCCGGCCCGAGGCGAAGTCGTTGCTCGGGCGTGCGGCCGTGGCGGCGGCGCTCTATGCGATCACACCGCCCGCTGCGCTGCTGGCGTTCATCGAGACGGGACCGGGCGAGAGCGTCGACTGCTTCACCGGCAAGGACAAGGACGACGACGACGCGGGCAAGTCGTCCGACAAGACGTCACGCGACGCGACCGAAGCCCGGCGCAACGAGAGGAACAAGGGCCAGGGCTGAGGTTAGTGGCTAGGGACTGGTGTCTAGTGGCTAGCCGGAGGCGACTGCGGCGGTACACGGCGCAGCCGCTTCTTGCTGGCCACCAGGCACTAGCCACCGGCCGCGGGCTCTTTCCGCATCAGCGTGCTCTTGCCGAACAGCGACCCGATCAGGTCCACGGCGACCTCGGCCGTGCGGTTGCGCACGTCGAACGCCGGGTTCAGTTCGACGATGTCGAGCGATCCCAGCCGGCCGGTGTCCGCGACCATTTCCATGCAGAGCTGGGCCTCGCGGTAGGTCGGGCCGCCGGGCACCGTGGTCCCGACGCCGGGCGCGATGTCGGGATCGAGGAAGTCGACGTCGAGGCTCACGTGGATGTGGGTCGAAGCATCGGCACCGGCGAGCACGTGCTCGAGCACGTAGCGCATGCCCATCTCGTCGATGTAGCGCATGTCGAACACTTCGAAGCCGACTTCGTGCACGAACTTCTTCTCGCCCGCGTCGACGCTGCGGATGCCGATCTGGCACAGCTGCGACGGGTGGATCGCAGGCACGGTGCCGCCGAGTCCGATCAGCTCGGCCGGCCCGTGACCGCACAGGCACGCGACCGGCATGCCGTGGATGTTGCCGCTCGGCGTGAGCACGCTGGTGTTGAAGTCGGCGTGCGCGTCGAACCAGAGCACGCGCAGCTTGCGGCCGCTCGCGCGGCAATGACGGGCCGCCGCGCTGATCGAGCCGATCGCGAGGCAATGGTCCCCACCGAGCAGGATCGGCAGCCGGTCGGCGGCGAGCTCGGCGCAGACCGCCTCGTGCACGAGCCGGTTCCACTCGACGACTTCGCGCAAGTGCCGGTAACCGCCGACCGGGGGCTGCCAGGGGTTGGGCGGGCCGTTCAGGTTGCCACGGTCGTGCACGACGACGCCCTGTGCTTCGAGCACGGTCTGCAACTGCGCGACCCGCAGTGCCTCCGGACCCATCGACGCCCCGCGTGCGCCGGCGCCGATGTCCGTCGGTGCGCCGATCAATGCGACCTGCGTCTGAGCCATGGCTGCCGTCACCTCAGGCCGTGCGCCGGGCGCGCGGCCGGGCAGTCGCGCGTCCTCCCTTGAGCGTACCGCCGAACAGGTCCTTCGGGTCGTCGAGCTCGGGGATGAGATCGAGCGAACGTCGTCCGAGCTCCTGCTCCTGCACCAGGCCGTACAGGAAGCGCAGCGCCGAGTAGTCCTCGAGCGCAAAGCCGACGGAATCGAACAGCGTGACGTCGTGCTCCGAGCGCCGGCCCACGGCCTCGCCCCGCAGGACGCGTGCCAGTTCGATCACCGGATAATCCGCCGCCATCTGCTGGATCTCGCCTTCGATGCGCGACTGCGGCTCGAACTCGACCACGACGCGGAGTCCGGGCCGGCGCAGGACGTCCGGGTGCAGCTCGGTCTTGCCCGGGCAATCGCCGCCCACGGCGTTGAGGTGCATGCCGGGCGCGATCATCGGCGGCGTCAGGATCACCGCGTTGCGTTTGTCCGCCGTCACGGTCGTGACGACGTCCGCGCCCTTGCACGCTTCGGCCGTGGAGCCGCACGCCACGACCCGCAGGTCCGCGAGCTCGGGCATCGACGCAAGGTTGCGCGCGAGCTTGGCGGTCGCGCGGCGATCGACGTCGTAGAGCCGCAGTTCGCGGATGCCGACCAGCCGGTGAAACGCAATCGCCTGGAACTCGCTCTGCGCGCCGTTGCCGACCAGCGCCATGACGCGGCTGTCGGGCCGCGCGAGCCGCTGCGCCGCGAGCGCCGACGTCGCGGCCGTGCGCAGCGCCGTCGTGACCGTGAGTTCCGACAGCAACAGCGGATAGCCCGTGTCCACGTCGGCCAGCACGCCGAACGCCATGACCGTGAGCAGGCCCTCGGCCGTGTTCCTCGGGTGACCGTTGACGTACTTGAACGAATAGAGCCTGCCGTCGGTGGCCGGCATCAGCTCGATGACCCCGACGGGCGAATGGTTGGCGAGCCGCGGCGAGTTCTCGAACTCCGGCCAGCGGCGATAGTCGGCCTCGATCTCGGCGGCGAGCCGTGCCATGAATTCGGCGGGTCCCATCGCGCCCACGAGCCGCTGGATGTCGGTGACGCCTATGTATTCGACCATGCTCGAATCTCCGTGTGAGCGGCTCGGCCCCTTGTGGGGGCGGGCTGCGGAGCCATGATCCAGCGTCGCGCAGCCAACAGGAAGACAGCTAAGCGACCAGTTTGTGCTATAAATCGCTCACATCGTCAGAA
>DASUYI010000014.1:0-3957 GCA_036377475.1 Steroidobacteraceae bacterium
CGGTCGCAGCGCTCGAAGAACTGCGCGTACGTGTAGCGTGCATCGCCATCGACGACCGCCTCGCGCGCGGCATGGAGCAGGCGCGCCCGATGCATGAAGTCGAGCGGCGTGAAGGCAACGTCCATGAGGCACTCCCGGTCCATCCTGTGTGCGCCGCGATTGTATCGCCGCGATTCCACGTGCGTTACGCGTCGGACCGGACGCGCCCAGCGCCACGCGGCGGCCGGCTTGCGCGCAACGACCGGTCTGTCGTCATATGGCGCGACCGTGCGCCCCGTTCGCGGCGCCGATCGGAGCCCGGACATGGCGACGCAGGCCGAGGTGGCAGACTTCATCGCGCGCGAGTTTCCGCAGACGAAATGCGTCGTGCGCGAGGTTGGCCAGCGGCGCGCGGTCGTCGCGCACCACGTCGGCCCGGACGAGCTGCGGCCGGGAGGCACCGTATCGGGCCCAGTGCTCATGGCCGTGGCGGACGCCGCGCTCTACGTCGCGATCCTCGGTGAGATCGGCATCGTGCCGCTCACCGTGACGACGAGCCTCACGATCAATTTCCTGCGCAAGCCCTCGGGCACGCGCGACGTGGTCGGGGTCTGCAAGCTCATGAAACTCGGCCGGGCGCTCGCCGTCGGCGAAGTCTGGTTGTATTCGGACGGCGAGGAGGAACCGGTGGCGCACGTCGTGGGCACGTACGCGATCCCGCCGGCTGCGAAGGTCGACACCTGAACAGAGGCGCATCGCGCCTACGCGCCGTTGCGTGCTTGGCACGGTGAAGCCACGGCGACCGTCGCGCTAGGGTCGGCGCCATCACCCGACGCGAGGAACCGCAGATGGCAGACGAAAAGACCGACACCGAACGCAGTGGCCAGCAGCAGCAGCGGCAGGATCGCGGCTTCGAGCAACCGGGCGGCCAGCAGGGCCTGCCTCACCAGGACGACCAGCGCCCGGACCGCAACCAGACGCAGCAACCACGCCCGACCTGGGGCGAGCAGACGCCGGACCTCGATCGCCAGCGCTCCGAAGGCGGCGGCGGCACCAGCAGCGACAGCGACGGCCAGCAACAGTAGCCGCACCGGGAACGCGCACGCATGCAATGTATTCTTCCGCGGGCCTGGCAGCGGAGGGCGCGGTGAAGGCGTACGTTGCGATCGGCTTGGCCGTACTGGGTGTGCAACTCGGACCGGCGTCGTCCCCCGCACGCGCCGATTCCCGCGGTGCGCCGGCCGGTGACCCGTATGCGTTCGACGCCGACTCTTGCGCCGGCATGCAGGGTCGACGCTTCGGCGACACGCGCATCGTTGCGGCCACGCTCGCGCGGCCGCCGTACACCGTGCGCTGGATGGGGTCGACGCGGATCGCCCAGGCACACGTGCCGTTCTGTCGCCTGGAAGCGTACGCGAGCCCGGCCACGCGCTCGCACATCGGCATCGAGATCTGGTTGCCGTTGCGCGCGTTCTGGAACGGGCGGTTCCTCGGCGTGGGGGCCGGGGGCTCGATGGGCGACGTCAACCGGGTCGACATGGCCGCGGGCGTCAATCGCGGTTTCGCCGTCGTCGCCACCGACAATGGCCATCGGAGCCCGGGCCCGCGCGACGCGAACCACTGGGCGCTGGGCGAGCCCGAACGGATCGTCGACTTCGGGCACCGCGCGCAGCACGTCGCGACGATTGCCGGCAAGGCCGCGACCCGGGCGTTCTATGGCCGCACACCGGACTTCGCCTATTACTTCGGCTGCTCGCAAGGCGGCCAGAAGGGCATGATGGCCGCGCAACGCTATCCGGAGGATTACGACGGCATCGTCGCCGGGGCGCCCGTCTATAGCTGGGCGAACCTGATGACCCAGCAGGCCTGGTCGGTGCGCGCGCTGACCGAAACGCCGCGCAGCTCGTTGTCGGTGGAGCAGATGCAGGCGCTGCAGGATGCCGCGCTGAAGCGCTGCGCCGCCGCGCACGGTGTCATCGTCGACCCGGGCCAATGCGCCTTCGATCCGGCGGAGCTGGCGTGCCCGCGCGCCGACGACGGCGCGTGTCTGCTGCCGGAGCAGGTCGTGTCGGCGCGCAAGATGTACGCCGGGCCGAGCACGTCCGACGGGCGTCGGCTGCACGCGGGGTTCCCGCGCGGCGGCGAGCGGGCCTGGGAGCAACTCTACGGCGCCGTGAGTGCCGACGGCGCGGTCGGAGGCGGCAGCTGGCTGGGCGTCTATCGTTACATGGTGCTGGACGATCCGGCCTTCACCTTGCCGCAACTCGACTTCGATCGCGACCCGGCACTCGCCAAGTCGAAGCTCGGACCCCATCTCGACCCGGACGATCCCGACCTCGACGATTTCGCCAAGCGTGGCGGCAAGCTGATCGTGTTCCACGGCTGGTCCGATCAGCAGACCCCGGCCGGTGCCTCGCTCGACTATCGCGACGCGGTGCTCGCGCGAGCGCATGGCGGGGACGTCGATCGTTACTACCGACTGTTCATGGTTCCCGGGATGCCGCACTGCTTGCCGGAGATGTCGTCGCCGACGTCGACCCCGCCCGCGCTGGGTCCGAACCTCTACCTGTTCGCCGACAATGCGGCCGGCGTCCCGTTCACCCCACGGAACGACGCCCTCACGGCGCTGCAATACTGGGTGGAACGGAACGTCGCCCCGGAGAGCTTCGAGGTGCGGATTCGTCACGATGCGGCGGGCCTTGCGCCGCGGACCGTCCTGAGCTGCGCCGAGCCGACGGTGCCCAGGTATCTCGGCAACGGCGATCCGCTCGATCCGGCGCACTGGCGCTGCGACACCCGCGCAGTCGGATCGGCGCGCTGACGATGGCCCCTTGCGCTTGCGGTTCGGCAACGGCACAGTCCGCTCCGCCTACAGACAAACCGCGAGCAAACGCTTAGAAGGCGACCTTCACGGGTCGGCCGTGCCGCGTGGCGCGGACGTGCAGCGGGGAGGTGCAGAATGAGCCGTTACCTGATCGTGCTGGTCGTGGCGCTCGCCGTCGGTGCGGGCCTCTACGTCGGCAACCCGGCGCGCTCGAACGTCACGCAGGCGACGCCGGCCGCGGCTGCCGCGCCGGTCGGCGCCACATTGATCCCGGGCCTCGGCAATTACTCGTTTGCGATCACGACGAGCAAGCCCGAGGCGCAGCGCTGGTTCAACCAGGCGTTGATGCTGACGTTCGGCTTCAACCACGACGCCGCGGAGCGCTCCTACCTGAAGGCGGCCGAGATCGACCCCGACTGCGCGATGTGCTGGTGGGGCGCCTCGCTCGTGCTGGGCCCGCACGTCAATGCGGCGATGGACCCGGCGGACAATCCCAAGGCGTGGCAGCGGCTGCAGCGGGCCGTGGCCCTCGCTCCGAAAGCGACGACGCGCGAACGGGCTTACATCCGCGCGCTCGAAGCCCGTTATGCCCAGAACGCGCCGGAGGACCGTCGCAGCCTCGATGAGGCGTACGCCAGGGCCACCGGCGAGCTCGTGCGCGAGCGGCCGGACGACCTCGACGCGAAGGTGTTCCACGCCGAGGCGCTCATGGACCTGCAGCCCTGGGACTACTACGACGAGCAGCTCCGGCCCAAGGGGGGCACCGCGAAGGTGGTCTCGCTGCTCGAGCAGGTCATGCAGAAGAATCCCGATCACGCCGGCGCGCTGCACCTGTACGTGCACGCGGTGGAGGCCTCGGCCGACCCGCGCCGCGGCGTCGCGGCGGCGGACCGTCTGCGCACGCTGATTCCCGGGTCGGGTCATCTCGTGCACATGCCGGCGCACATCTACGCGCGCGTGGGCCGATGGAACGACGCGGTGGTCGCGAACCAGGTCGCGATCAAGGCGGACAACGAGTACCTGGCCATGTGTCGCGGCAACTACAAGGGCGTCTATCCGCTCGGCTACGTTCCACACAACCCGCATTTCCTCTGGTTCGCGGCGAGCATGGGCGGTGAAAGCAAGATTGCGCAGGACGCGGCGCGCATGACCGC
>DASUYI010000015.1:0-4863 GCA_036377475.1 Steroidobacteraceae bacterium
GTCCTGGTTCGTGAACTGCGCGTCGAACTGGTAGCCGAGGCTCGCGAAGAACTGCTTCGAGCGGTCGAGGTCCTTGACCGGCAGGTTGACGAAGATCTGCGTGGCGCCCATCGGTGTTGCTCTCCGGGTCGGGCACTACCGTGCGGCAGCCAGTTCCAGCCGGTTGCCGTCGGGGTCGAGCACGACGCTCTCATAATAGCCGTCCCCGGTACGACGCGGGCCGTCGAGCACTTCGTATCCGTCGCTTCGCAATCGGGCGGTCAACGCATCGACGTCCGCCTCCTTTCCTACAACGAGTGCGAGGTGTGTGAAGCCCATGCGCTGGACGCCCGACGCCAGCACCAGCGGGCGAAGCCGGGTGGAGCGCATGAGTTCGAGCCGTGCGCCGGCTTCGTCGAACTCGACGAAGCGCGACTCGAAACCCTTGGCGTCATTGCGGTACGCGTCGCCGATCCGGCCGTCGAAGTAGCGGGCGTAGAACGACGCCAGGCGGTCCAGGTCATCGGTCCAGAGCGCGACGTGCTCGATGCGGACGGTATCCATCGGAGGACTGTAGCAGTCGTGGCGGCCACCGACGGTCTGGCCGGTCGCCCGACCCGCCCGGTTCGTCGCCGAGGGGAATGCCGAGGCCGGGTACACTGTCGCCTCCTTCACGGGCCCGCACCCATGAGTTCGAATCGCATCGTTTACTCCACCGGCGTCGGGCGCCGTTGCCCCGAATGTGGCCGGACCGCCGAGGACTGCCGCTGTCGGCGCAGCAAGCCCGCGCAGGGACCGGTCGCGTCGACGAGCGACGGCATCGTGCGCGTCGGGCGCGAGACCAAGGGACGCAATGGCAAAGGGGTGACGGTGATCCGCGGCCTGCCGCTCGCCCGGGATGCACTCACCGCACTCGCCACCCGCCTCAAGAAACGTTGCGGCTCGGGCGGCACCGTCGATGCTGCAGCGGGCGTGATCGAAATCCAGGGCGACCACCGCGACCTCCTCGTCGAGGAACTCGACAAGCTCGGGTACACGGTGCGTCGCTCGGGCGGCTGACGCGGCAGCGGCGACCCGGGCAACCCGTGCGACTCAACAAGTACCTCGGTGAAACCGGCGTCTGTTCACGACGCGAGGCCGACGCGTGGATCGAGGCCGGGCGCGTGCAGGTCAACGGCGTCACGGCCGTGCTCGGCACGCAGGTGCAGGACGGCGACGCGGTGCTGCTCGACGGCGAGCCGGTCGTCGCCCGGCCGCAGCGCGTCTACCTCGCGCTCAACAAGCCGGTCGGCGTCGAGTGCACGACCGACCGCGACGTGCCGGACAACATCGTCGATTTCGTCGGTCACCGCGAGCGGGTCTTCCCGATCGGCCGGCTCGACAAGGATTCCGAAGGGCTGATCCTGCTCACCAACGACGGTGACATCGTCAATCGCGTGCTGCGCGCCGAGCACGAGCACGAAAAGGAGTACATCGTCTCCGTGGACCGGCCGCTCACGTCCGGATTCCTCGAGTCCATGGCGAGCGGCGTGCCGATCCTCGGCACGGTCACCAATCCCTGCAAAGTGCGACAGATCGGTCGCAACACGTTCCGGATCGTGCTCACGCAGGGGCTGAACCGGCAGATCCGCAGGATGTGCGAGCACTTCGATTACACAGTGCGCCGGCTGCAACGCGTGCGCATCATGCACATCCACCTCGGCGATCTCCCGGTGGGAAGGTGGCGCAACCTGACCGCCGCCGAAGTGCGGCCGCTGCTGCCGCCGGAGCGCAAGGAGCGCCGCGCGACGCTGACGCTCAGGAAGCCCTGATGCGGCGCCGCCCCCGCGCGATCTGGCGAAGACGCGTCACGTCGTCGCTTCGCGCCGGCTGCGCTTGTGCATGACGTCGAGGTACAGGTTGTACCCGGCGACGCCGGCCGGAAACAGGTTCGAGAGGATGCCGACGGAATCGTTCTTGCCGAACGTGAAGTACGACAGCAGCAGCAGGCTGCCCGAGATGCTCATGAGCCAGAACACGGTCGGCACGACCGGCTTGCCGAACTTGCGCGAGTAGTAGAGCTGCACGAACCAGCGCCCCGCGAACAGCGCGACGCCGAGGTAGCCCACGAGTTTCCAGGGCGTCAGCGTGACACCCATCAGGACGAGGAACGGCTGGTTCATGTTGCGGCTCCGGCTCCGCGGGCTGCGCGCGCCCGTGCGCGGTCGAGGTCGTGCTCCGTGTCGACGCCCGGCCCGGTCGGCACCGCGCAGACCGCGACGACGATGCGCAGTCCCGCCTGCAGCGCCCGCAACTGCTCGAGCCTCTCGCACAGCTCGAGCGTCGACGGCGACATCGCCGTGATGCGCTTCAGCGCGCCGACCCGGTATGCGTAGATACCCACATGTCGCAGTGCGCCGTCGAACCGCGACTGGTTCGCCAGCCCGCCCGCAGCGCCGTCGCGCGACCACGGAATCGGTGCACGACTGAAATAGAGCGCCGACCCGTCGTCGGCCACCACGACCTTGACGACGTTCGGGTCGAGGAATTCCTGCAGCGACTCGACCGGCGCGGCGAGCGTCGCGGTCGACGCGGCCGAATCACGCTCCAGCAGTGCCGCCGCCTGGTCGATCAGCGCAGGCGGCACGAAGGGTTCGTCGCCCTGCACGTTGACGACGATCGTCGCGTCGTCCCAGCCGCGTTCGCGTGCGACCGCGGCGACCCGATCGGTTCCGGACGGCAGGCTCGGGTCGGTCATGACCGCGACGGGACTCGAGCGACCGCGCGGGTCGCGCACGGCGCGGGCGATGCGCTCGTCGTCGGTCGCCACGAGGACTTCCGCCGCCGCACTTGCGCTGGCCTGTTCGACCACGCGCTGGATCATCGACCGCCCCGCGATGTCGAGCAGCGGTTTGCCCGGCAGCCGCGTCGACGCGTAACGCGCCGGTATGACGACGTGGAAAGTCACGTGGCCTGCTCGGGGGTCGATCGCGCCTGGATCAGTCGGCCAGCAGCGGATCGTCCGAATTCAGCACGCGGGCCTCGTCCTCGAGCATGACGGGGATGCCGTCGCGCACCGGGAACGCCAGGCGGTCGGCGCGACAGACCAGGCACTCCTGCTCGCGGTGCCATTGCACCGGGCTCTTGCAGAGCGGGCACGCGAGTATGTCGAGAAGCTTGCTATCCAAGGACGGCTCCCGCGCCGGTCAACCCGGTGCGCTCGTAGATCGACGCGAGCAAGGCCTCGGCTTCGGCGCGGTCGACACGCACCTCGAGATCGACCCACCACCAGCCGGGTTGCCCGAACCCCCGGCATTTTACGGCATCCTTCTCGGTCATCAGCACCGTTGCGTCGGCGGGGAACGGCAACGCGCCCGGATCGAGCGATGCGTGGTCGGGAAGCGCATGTTCGACCGGGTCCAGGCCCGATTCGCGCAAGGCAGCGAAGAACGCCCCGGGATGACCCACGCCCGCGACGGCATGCAACTCGCCCGCGCCTGCAAACGCGTCCAGCGGTCGACGCTCTCCGTTCACGAGATTGACGGCGGCACCGAGCGTCAGCCGCGCATCGATGAGCATCGGGCCTGCGACGCGGCGTGACCACCGCGAGCGCGCCGATCCCCGGTGAGTCGCGATCAATGCGTGCACCGATTCCAGCCGGCCGGGCGCTTCACGCAGCGGGCCCGCAGGCAGCAGCCACCCGTTGCCGAGTCCCCGCGTCGCATCGACGACTGCGATTTCATAGTCGCGCGCGAGTCGCAGGTGCTGCAGGCCGTCGTCGCAGACGACGATCTCGGCGCCGTGCTCGGCTGCCATCCGGGCCGCCGCGACACGGTCGGCGCCGACGACGACGACGTGCGCGCCGCGTCTCGCGTGCAGCAGTGCCTCATCCCCGACTTCCGACGGATTGTCCGACAATCCTACGATTCGAGCGGCGCTGCCGCGAGTACCACCGTAGCCCCGCAGCACGACCCCCACCCGTCGTCCGCGCACCGTCAGCAACCCGGCGACCCACCCGGCAACCGGGGTCTTGCCTGTGCCCCCGACCGTCACATTGCCCACGACGATCACGGGCACGCCGACTTCATGTGTCCGAAGTACGCCGGCGCGAAAGGCTCGCGTCCGCAGCGCGACGCCAGCGCGGAACAGCAGCGCGAGCGGCCACAGCGGCACGCTGCGCCACGCCGGCCCGTACCAGAGTCGCTGCAACGCTGTGTCGATCGACACGGCGCCTATTCGCTGAACTGCAGTCGATACAGCACGGCGTACTGGCCGCCGCGCGCGAGCAATTCCGGGTGCGTGCCGGACTCGACCACCCTGCCTGCGTCCATCACGAGGATGCGATCGGCCTTCTCGACCGTGGAGAGCCGATGTGCGATGACGAGTGTCGTGCGGTCGGCCATCAGCGCCTCGAGCTGCCCCTGGATCTGGCGCTCGAGCTCGGTGTCGAGCGCCGAGGTCGCTTCGTCCAGGATCAGGATCGGCGTGTTGCGCAGGAGCGCGCGGGCGATGGCGATGCGCTGGCGCTGCCCGCCCGAGAGCAATGCACCGCGATCGCCGACGACCGTCTCGAGGCCGAGCGGGAACTGCTCCGAGAACTCGGTGACGCGGGCCGCGCGCGCCGCCGCCTCGAGCTGCGCGTCGTCGGCCGGGTGGCCGAAGGCGATGTTGCTGCGGATGGTGTCGTTGAACAGCACGACGTCCTGGCTGACCAGGCTCATCTGCGCACGCAGCGCGTCGAGCGAAAACTCGCGCACGTCGACCCCGTCGACCAGCACCTGCCCGCTCGTCGCGTCGTAGAACCGCGGCAACAATCCGACCAGCGTGGACTTGCCGCTGCCCGAGCGGCCGACGATCGCGACGGTCTCGCCCTGCCTGGCCTCGAACCCGATGCCGTGCAGCACC
>DASUYI010000016.1:0-4806 GCA_036377475.1 Steroidobacteraceae bacterium
GGCGTCAGCAACCCCGCCGCACGGTACGGCAGCGGCCTCGCGTCGTCGCCGACCACTGCATCGCCTTCGTAGACGTAGAGGAACGTGTTGTGCTGAGCGGGCGTCGGCACCGTGAGCACGGCGTCGGCGGGCAGGCGCACGTCGAAGTAGCGCGGATCGGTGCTGAGTCCGCCGATCGGCCCCGAGGTCCGCCGGCCTTCGTGCGCGAATTCGCCTGCGATCACGCGCACCTCGCCCCCTGCGGCGAGCGTCACCGTGGGAATCTCGCGCGACGGGATGTCGCGATAGGCGGCGGGTTTCATTTTCTCGCGCGCCGGCAGGTTGATCCAGAGCTGGAATCCCCGCATGCGTCCCTCGGACTGCTGCGGCATCTCGGAGTGGATGATGCCGTGGGCGGCCGTCATCCACTGCACGTCGCCGGGACCGAGGTCGCCGCGGTTGCCGAAGCTGTCCTCGTGCCGCATGTGACCGTCGAGCATGTAGGTGACGGTTTCGAAGCCGCGGTGCGGGTGCGCCGGGAACCCGGCGAGGTAGTCATCCGGGTCGTCCGAGAAGAATTCATCGAGCATCAGGAACGGGTCGAACCGCAAGTTCTGCCGGCTGCCGAGGCTGCGGCGCAGCTTCACGCCGGCGCCGTCCGAGGCCGCCACCGCTTCGATGACGGCCTGCAACCGTCGCGGCCTCGCGGTCGTCGTCGTGCCCGTCGTCGTTGTTGTCGTGCGTTCGGTCATGTGCGTGATCTCCTGCATGAATCATGTGCGGTCAGGGCCGCGTGCGCTGCGAGGCGGTTCGACGCGTTCAGCTGCGTGCGGCGAGGGGCTCGCGCGTCGACGTGAGCCGTTCGCGGCGTGCGTCGAGCGACCAGTCGCCTGCGCCGCGCGCGACGAGGAACAGGAAGCCGCCGGCAATCGCGAGGTTCTTCAAGAACATCAGCTGCTGCATCTGGTCGGCGCCCGAGTGGAACAGCACGGCGGACGCGACCGTGAAGGCTGCGAGGCTCGCCGCCACGAGGCGCGTCCGGTAACCGACGATGATCGCGACGGCGCCCAGCACCTCGAGCGCGATCACGAGCGGCAACAGCGCGCCGGGCACGCCGACCGATTCCATGTAGCCCTGGGTGCCCGCGTATCCTGAAATCTTGCCGAGAGCGGTGACCAGGAACAGGGCGGAAATCAGGATGCGACCCGAGAGGTCGGCGGCTTTTTCGTACGTATGCATCGAAGTGCTCCTTTGGTGAGTAGCTGTAGTCGTGAGAATCGAACGATTGCGTGACGGCCGTGGCCGGCGGCGTGAACGCTCAAGCGGCCAGCAGCAGGTCGAGACGCCGGTCGGCCTCGGCGATCGCCGCCGCGCGCTGCTCGGCGCCGAGCGCGAGTCCCTCCGCGTACACGAACTCGACGTCGGTGAGTCCGATGAACCCGAGGAACTGGCGCACGAACGCGCTTTGCACGTCCTGCGCGGTGCCGGAGTAGCGACCGCCGCGCGTCGCGATCACGAATACCTTCTTGCCGGTGAGCAGGCCGCGCGGGCCCTCGGCGGTGTAACGGAATGTGACCCCGCTGCGCGCGACGTGATCGAAGTACGCCTTGAGCGTCGACGGGACGCCGAAGTTGTACATCGGCAGGCCGACCACGATCACGTCGGCAGCCCGCAGTTCGGCGACGAGTTCATCGGACTCGGCGGCGATGCGCGCCTGCGCGGGGGTACGTTGGTCCGCCGGCGTCGTCAGCGCCGCGAAGCGCTCCGCGCTCAGGTGCGGCAACGGGTCGGCCGCGAGGTCGCGCACCACGACGTCAGCCTGCAAGCCGTCACGCGTGTCGCCCGCGACTTGCTGCGCGATGAACCGGTCGACCAGCCGCGACGAGAGGGCGGTTTCGCCGGAGAGGCTGCTCTTGAGCGCGAGGTAGGTCTTCGTCGTGGTTGCCATGTCCATGCCTTAGATTGGGTGGGTGGTTCCAGTGGCGGTCAATTTACATCTACCAAATCAATTAAAAAGACGGTATTTTCGATGCTTTCAATCGACGTTATCGATGCATGGCGACGCCGCGCATCACCCTCGACCAGTGGGCCGCCCTCGTCGCCGTCGTCGAAGCCGGCGGTTACGCGGCCGCGTCCGAGCGTCTGCACCGCACGCAGTCCACGGTCACCTACACGATCAAGAAACTCGAAGACCAGCTCGGCCTCGCGGCGTTCGAGTTGCAGGGCCGCCGGGCGGTGCTCACGCCCGCGGGTCGGGTGCTTTACCGTCGCGGCAAGACGCTGCTCGACGACGCCGCGCGCCTCGAGCGCTCCGCGGCGAGCCTCGCGCGTGGCTGGGAGCCGGAACTCCGGCTCGCGGTCGACATCATCTTTCCGACCTGGCTGCTGCTGCGCGCGATGGCGAGGTTCGACGAGGAGCGGCCGGAGGTCCGCATCGAGTTGCTCGAGTCGGTGCTCGGCGGCACCGAGGACGCGCTGACCGAAGGCAGCGTGGATTTCATCGTCGGCAGCCAGGTGCCGCCCGGTTTCGTCGGCGACGCGCTGATGCAGGTTCGCTTCGTCTGCGCGGCGTCCCCGCAGCACCCGCTGCACCGGCTCGGGCGCCCGCTGACGCTCGACGACCTCCGCGAACATCGCCACCTCGTCGTGCGCGACTCGGGCGCGCGCCGCACGCGCACCGGCGGCTGGATCAACGAACGACGCTGGACCGTCTCCAACAAGGCGACCTCGATTCGCGCGGCGTGCATGGGGCTGGGCTTCGCGTGGTACGCCGAGGAGAGCATCCGGCAGGAACTCGACTCCGGTTCGCTCGGGCGACTGCCCCTGACCGAAGGGGCCGAACGTTACGTGACGCTCTACCTCGTCTTCGCGGACCGCGAAGGCGCCGGTCCAGGCGTCCGCCGGCTAGTCGAGTTCATCCGCGAGGAGGTGGCGCAGACGGCCACCGGGACGCTAACGTAACGCCGGGGCCGGCCAGGGCCTGAGGGCGTGGAACCAGCGATGAACCCGGGACGATGTCTCTGCGGGAGCGTGCGATACGAGGTCGATGGCGAATTCTTCGCCGTCGTGAACTGCCATTGTTCGATGTGCCGCAAGCACCACGGCGCGCCGTTCGCGACCTGGGCCGTCGTGCCGGCGAGCCATTACCGTCTCGTGGCCGGGGCCGACTCGATCGCCCGCCATGAATCGTCGCCGGGACAGCACCGCTCGTTCTGTCGCACCTGCGGATCCGTCACTCCGGAACGGACGCCCGACGGCGGCCACGTGGTCGTCCCGGCTGGCAACCTCGAGGGTGAGCTGCCGCGACCGCAGCTCCACATGTTCGTGAAGTCCAGGGCGTCGTGGCACCTGATTGCCGACGACCTGCCGCAGCACGACGCATGGCCGCCCGGATACGGCATGCCGCCTGTCGACCGCGCACCGGCCGCCCCGGGCGACGCCTCGAACGTGCACGGCAGTTGCCTCTGCGGCGACGTCGCGTACGCGATCGACGCGCCGCCGCTGCGCTTCATGTATTGCCATTGCTCGCGCTGCCGGCTCGCGCGGAGCGCCGCGCACGCGTCGAACCTCTTCTTTCCGTTGCACGCGTTCCGGTGGCTGCGCGGCGACGACCGCGTCGAACAATACGCGCTGCCGGGCGCGGAACGTTTCGGCGTTGCGTTCTGCCGCCGCTGCGGCAGCGGAGTGCCGCGTCCGGCCCCGGCGTTCGACGTGGTCGTCGTGCCCGCGGGTTCGCTCGACGCCGATCCGGGGCTGCGCGCCGAGGCGCACATCTTCGTCGACTCCCGCGCGAGCTGGGACGTGATCGGCGCGGATGGCATCCCGCGCTTCGCCGAGTTGCCGCCGCGCCGCTAGGGCGGTCCGCCCGTCCATGCGACTGCGCGACCCCCGGACGCTGCACCTCGCCGTTCTGTACCTGCTCCCCGTCGTCGTCGCGCTGGCCGGCTGGGGTGTCGGTGCGGCCACAGCCGTCGCGGCGGCGGCGCTTGCGCTCGGCATCGCGATCCGGTTGTTCGTGTCGTTGCGCGCGATGCGTCGGCCGCCGGCGCCGCTGCGGCTGCACACGATCACGTTCTCGCACTACTCGGAGAAAGTCCGCTGGTGCCTCGATCGCCTCGGGGTCGAGTACGTGGAGACGCCCAACGTCGGCATCCTCGGCGTCCTGCTGACGGGGCGCACCGTGCCCTGGCTCGAAGTCCCGCCCGGACTGACGCGCATTGGCGACTCGCCGCGGATCCTGCGTTATCTGTGGGGCGAATATGCCGGCCGCTTGCCGGGTGAGCGCACGTGGTTCCTCGAGCCGACGCCGGCGGCACTGGCCCTCGAGGAGCACTTCGATCGCCGGCTCGGCAACGACGTGCGCGTCTGGGTCTATCCGCGTATCTGGGGCGACCGCGCGCTCACCCTGCGCTCGTGGGGGCTCGAGGAACGCGCGATCCCGGCCTGGCAGCGCGCGCTGCTCGCGAGCGGCGTGCCCGTCCTGCGCGTCGCGGTGCGGCGCATGCTCGGCATCACGCCGGCCAGGACGCAGCGCGCGCTCGAGCGCACGCATGCAGCGTTCGACGAAGTGGATCGGCTGCTCGCCGACGGTCGGCGTTATTTGACCGGCGCGACGCTCACGTTCGCGGACCTGACGTTCGCGAGTCTCGGTGCGCTCGCGGTCCTTCCGCCCGAGTACCCGGGCGGCAGGCTCGGCGGCCGACGCATCACGCTCGACGACGTGCAGGATGCCGCGTGGCGTGCCGAGATCGAACGTTTCCGGGCGCGGCCATCCGGCCAGTTCATCCTCGAGTTGTATCGCGACGAGCGCAACGCCGGTCCACGGCC
>DASUYI010000017.1:0-2712 GCA_036377475.1 Steroidobacteraceae bacterium
TTGGTCACGGTCAGGTCGGCTTCGAGCCGACCCTCGCGATTGAGCCACTGCGTGTACGTGATCTGGCCGGCCGCGCCGTCGATCTCGTTGGCAGAGATCCAGTTCAGGCACTTGCCTGCATCGCGCCCCTGCACGAGAAACTTGCCCATGAACGACATGTCGATCACCACCACGCCTTCACGTGCCGCGCGGTGCTCACGCTCCCAGTGCGGCCACCACTGCTGGCGCTGCCACGAGAGTGGCCCGGGCTCCGGCGTCACGCCGTAGCCGGCATACCAGCCCGGCGACTCCCACCCGCTCGTCTCGACGAAATACGCGCCCTGCGCCGCGAGACGGTCGTGAAACGGCGACCGCCGCGCGCCGCGTGCGGTCTCGAGCGACTTGTACGGGTAATGACACTTGTAGACCATGCCGAGCGATTCGACCGTGCGGGCGCGACGATAGTCGGGGTTCGCCTGGTAGGGCAGCACCCGATTGACGTTCATCGCGGTCACGTCGACATCCGGCAGGCCGTGGACGATCCAGTGCGCCATCACGCGCCCGAGGCCGCCGCCCGTCAGGATGCCGATCGAGTTGAGACCCGCGGCGACGAAGTACCCGCGCAGGTTCGGCGCCTCGCCCACGATCGGCAGCAGGTCGGGTGTGAAGCTCTCCGGTCCACAGAAGAACTTCTTCATGCCGACCTGCGACGTGACCGGCACGCGCGCCATGGCCGTCTCGAGGTACGGGCCCATGCGGTCCCAGTCCGGCTCGAGTTCGGCGAACGGCACGTCGGTCGGTGCGCGCTCGACCATCCACGGCGCGCACTTCGGCTCGAACAGCCCGACCATCAGCCCCGCGCCTTCCTGGCGGTAATAGCCGTAGGCCGACGGGTCCTCGAGCACCGGCATGTTCTGCGGCAGGTCCTTGATCGGCTCGGTGATCAGGTAGTAGTGCTCGGCCGCCTGGTTCGACAGTGCGACACCCGACGTCGCGGCGAACTCGCGTGCCCAGAGCCCCGCACAATTGACGACGACGTCGCACTGGATGTTGCCGAGCGGCGTCGACACGCCGACCACGCGATCGTTCTTCTGCAGCACGCCGGTCGCCGGCACGCCTTCGAAGACCTTCACGCCGCGCATGCGCGCGCCCTTCGCGAGCGCCATCGTCACGTCGACCGGGTTCACGCGCCCGTCGTCCCTGACGTAGAAGCCGGCCTCGATGTCGTCGACTTTCGCGAGCGGGAACAGGTCGCCGACTTCACGCGGCGAAAGCTCCAGCACGTCGACGCCGCAGTAACGATTGAAGGCCGCGACGCGACGAAATTCCTCGAGCCGATCGTGGTCGGCGGCCACCTCGATGAACCCGATCGGCATGAAGCCCGTCGCCTGGCCCGTTTCGGCTTCCAGTCGCGCAAAGAGATTGCGCGTGTACTTGCGCAGCTCGGTGGACGTCTCCGACGTCGACCCGTAGGTCACCATGAGGCCGGCCGCGTGCCACGTCGTCCCGGCCGTGAGCTGGTGGCGCTCGAGCAGCACGATGTCCGTCCACCCCATCTGCGCGAGGTGGTACGCGGTCGACGTGCCGATGATGCCGCCGCCGACGATGACGACGCGGGCGTGCTGCGGCAGGACGGGCGGATTCGCCATGGCCGGGCTCCGAACGAACGGATTCGAGAAGCTGAGGGTTGTCGCTCTTCTACTGCGCCACGCTGCATCGGACTGCAGTCGTGGGCAGGCGCGATTGTCTCAGACGACGCGCCGTGGGAGGTACTGGCCAGCGCGGATGCGCTGGAAGGCGCGCTTCAGCGGAGCCGCGAAAGGAGCGCGGCCGGTGGGTTCTGCTTCAACATCGCCGGGAGATGACGGCCGGACACGAGCTCACGCGATCCATGCTGCTCGACGTCCGGCCGTCCGCCTCGCGGCGCACGCTTCAGACTCCCGGCTGGAACTGCTGCACGAAGTAGAGCGCCACCGCCGTCAACATCACGATACCTACGATTTCCATGGTCCTGCTCCTCGTTTCATCGACGCCAACGACTGGCGTGATGCGAAGAATGAAGGGTCCATGTGAAGGAACAAGGTCTTTGCGACGACCGTTCGATGAATCGAGTTCGGGTGACGACGAGGCGTTCGGCGCAGACGACGAAAATCGAAGCGGCGCTCCCGCCGTCACGCCGGGAGCGCAGGTGCGGGCCCGAGGGAACCGCGAGTCGACTTAACGCAATGGCCGGCGGATCGACGACGCCGCGTCGTCGCGCGTGCTTCGCGTCGGCGCGTCGTCCGCTCGCGGCCCGCGAGCCCCGGCCGGGGTGGGGGCTGACGGCTCGACGCTCCGGGGCGATTCCGCGCCCGGCGGCGGGCTCGCCGGCGCCTGCGTGCGGGCGGGTACGCGCACCTTCGGCGGTGCGCCGTCGGGATTCGTTCCAGAGGGCACCGTCCTCAGGATGGCCGGGCTCGGTGCGGAACCGGCCGGCGAGCGGGCCTGGTCCCGTTCCTCGAACAGCCTGCGTACGTCGCGCAGCGGGCGATCGTTGCCGGGTTGCGGACGTCCGCCATCGCCGGCATCGCCGTCATGGTCGTCGTCGCGGTCATGGTCGCGGCCGTCGTCATTACGGCGGTCGCAGCGGCCGTCGCGGTTGTTGTCCCAGCAATAGTGGCCCGGGTAATAGGGCGCGTAGCCGTATGCCGGATAGGGCAGCGGCACGCCGCTGCGGTAATAGTACGGGTCGCG
>DASUYI010000018.1:0-5541 GCA_036377475.1 Steroidobacteraceae bacterium
CGAGGTCCTTCTGGCGGGCCTGGGCCTTCTCGACGAACTTGGTCGCGAGCTCGCGCTGCTTCGCGATCAGCGTCGGCAGGTCCTTGGCCTTGACCGTCGCGTGCAGCTGGTCGAGGCCGAACTGCAGCAGGTCGCCGGTCAGCTCGTACTGGAACTTCGCGACGCGTTCGACGTTGGCGACCATCGCCTCGTTGAGGCGGGTGGCCGGCGTGAACGCACGCTTGGCGAAATCCGTGAATTCAGCGGTGGTGTTCGTGGTCTTGGCAGCCATGGCGGTGTCCTCGAGGTAGGGTCGAACAGGGCGCAATGGTAGCACGACTATTTTGCAGTGCAACATGAACCTGAGCAGGGATTTCCCCGCGTCAGCGTTCGGTGTTACCGCACCGCAAAAAGGGCGGAGCCCAACATGTGCGCGCCAACGCAGTCTCGCGTCCGGTCGGGCGAGAAGTGGTTCGCGGGACCGTCCGCGGCACGGACGCCGCGGCCGGAGCCCCCAGGGACGGGTTCACGGCGTTCCCGGGATGCTGGCCGGACCGGGTCTGGCCGCGCCACACCAGCACAAATTCCGGCGTGAACGCGAATGTCGCTTGCGGCGCGCGTTCCTTGCGCTCGAATGCCATCGCCCATACACTGCGCCCCGCTCATCGAGACCGGCTGAGGGACTGGCCCTTTGAAGCCGGGGCAACCGTCGAGTCCAACCCACTCGAAATGGTGCCAACTCCTCGGGGACGATCGCGTCGCCGGAAGATGAGTTGCAGCGAGGCTGCCCTGCCGGCTCGGACCGTCGGGGGTGTTGGTCGCCGCAACCACCTCCCTGCGTTCAACGCGTCCGATCCCCGCGCAGCAGCTCGACTGGCAAGGTCCGCACGGACCTCCAGCAACCGTGCGTGGTCGTCGGTCAAACGAGTTCCGGTTCGCAAGGGCTTCGACAGGTCAGGCAGTGTCTTCCGCATCATCTTCCCAAGGCTCACCGAGCGACGTCGAATCGCCGGCGTTCCCGGCCGCACCGCTCGACGGCGCTGCGGATCCGGCGTCGCTCGACCCGGCCGCGGCGCGCCGACCGATCGCGCTGCCGGCCGGGTACCGCTGCGACGAGGACGTGCTCGTGCTCGACCGCCATCCGTTCGAGCTGCATTTCGGCGGTGCGCTGTCGCGCGTGGAGATCGCGTACCGCCTCGCCGGCGCGGACGACGCGCCCGTGATCGCCGTGCTCGGAGGCATTTCGGCGGGCCGCAACGTCTTCAAGGTGCGCGACGGCGTGGCCGGCTGGTGGGACGAGATCGCCGGGCCCGGCAAGCCGCTCGACACCGATCGCTTCAGGGTGCTCGGCATCGACTTCCTCGGGGGCAGTCATCGCACGACCGGTCCCGCCCCGGGCGAGGTATTCCCGAGCGTGAGCGCGCACGACCAGGCGCGCTGCCTCGTGGCCGTGATGGATCGCCTGGGGATCGACGTGCTGCACGGCTGCGTCGGCGCGTCGTACGGCGGCATGGTGACGCTGGTCATGGGCATGGCGCACCCGACGCGTCTGCGCCACGGCGTCGTGATGAGCGCGGCGCACCGCACGCACCCGATGTCGACGGCCTGGCGCAGCGTGCAGCGCAACGTCGTCCGCTACGCGATCGAGCACGGCGAGGGCGAGCAGGGGCTCGTGCTGGCCCGCGCACTCGCGATGACGACGTACCGATCCGTTCGCGAGTTCGAGGATCGGTTCCCGGGCGAGGCCGAACGCCGCGACGACGGACGTTTCGTGTTCCCGGTGGAGGCGTACATCGTCTCTCGCGGCGAGTCCTACGCGAAGACCTATCGGCCCGAAGCCTTCGTCTGCCTGTCCGAGTCGATCGACCTGCACCGTGTCGAGCCCGAACGGATCGTCGTGCCGATGACGATGGTGGCGGTGCTCGAGGACCAGCTCGTGCCGGTCGCCGACATGCGCGTGCTGCGCGATCGGATCGGCAGCCCGTGCCAGCTGATCGAAATCAGCTCCGTCTACGGCCACGACGCATTCTTCAAGGAAGCCGACGTGTTGCGCGACGTCTTCCACCGGACGTTCGACTGATCGCCCCGCAATTGACCCGACTCATCACCATGACCGACCAAGCCAGCATCAAGACCCGCACCGTGCGCGCCGCACTCGAGACGGACACCCAGCACGGCGCGGTCGTCCCACCGATCCATCTGACGACGACGTTCGCGTTCGGCGGTTACGGCGAGAAGCGCGAGTACGATTACTCGCGTTCGGGCAATCCGACGCGTGAGGCGCTCGGGCGCGCACTCGCGGAACTGGAGGGCGGCACCGGCGCGGTCGTCACGGCGTCCGGCATGGCGGCCGTCTCGCTGGTCACGCAATTGTTCCGGCCCGGGCAGGTCGCCGTCGTGCCCCACGACTGCTACGGCGGCACGTATCGGTTGTTCAACTCGCTCGACGGGAGAGGCGTGCTGCAGGTGCGATTCGTCGACTACCAGGACGCCCGTGCGCTCGAGACGGCGGTCGCGGGGAAGCCAGCGCTGGTCTGGATCGAGACCCCCAGCAACCCGCTGCTGCGCATCGTCGACATCGCCGAGGTCGCGAGCCAGGCGAAAGCCTCCGGTGCACTGGTCGTGGCCGACAATACGTTCCTGTCGCCGGTGTGGCAGCGCCCGCTCGAGCTCGGCGCCGACGTCGTCGTCCACTCGACCACCAAGTACCTGAACGGCCACAGCGACGTCGTCGGCGGTGCAGTGATCTCATCGACGCCGGAACTCCACGACCAGCTCAAGTGGTGGGGCAATTGCATCGGCGTCACCGGCGCGCCGTTCGACAGCTTCCTGACGTTGCGGGGCTTGCGGACGCTGTACGCGAGGATGCGCGCGCACGGGGAAAACGCGCAGCGACTGGCCGAACTGCTGGCTGCGCACCCGGCGGTCGCCAAGGTGTATTACCCGGGCCTGCCGTCACACGCGGGTCACGACCTCGCGCGGCGCCAGCAGCAGGGTTTCGGTGGCATGGTCAGTTTCGAACTGAAGGGTTCGACCGCGAACGTCAGGGCGTGCCTGGCCGAGCTGAACCTGTTTTCACTCGCGGAGTCGCTCGGCGGCGTCGAGAGCCTGGTCGCGCACCCTGCGAGCATGACCCACGCCGCAATGGACGAGGCCGCCCGCGAGCGCGCCGGAATTTCGGAGACGCTGGTGCGGCTCTCGGTCGGAATCGAAGACGGGGACGACCTTGCGCGCGACCTGGCGACGGCGCTCGACGCATCGTTGGCTGCCTGAGCGCGTGGCACAAAAAAGAAGGCCGGCATTGCTGCCGGCCTTCGGGGGTTGGGACCCGAGCTGCCTCAATCCGTGAGACAAAGACTAACCCGACTCAAGTCCTCAACTCTGGTTGCGAGCTTGCGATTCGATCTTCGAACTGGGAGCAGGGGGCCGGGGCCACCTGCGGAGGCGCAGTATAGCGCTGAAAATCCACCGCGCGTCCACCTTGGAATGGTTGTTTTTTCGCCAGTCCCGGCGTTCTCAACCGTCGTTTGACAGTTTCTGTGGATAAAACTCCAAGTCGTTGATATTTAACGACTTGACAGCAAACGCTCGACCACCGCCGAGGCGGCGCCCCAGCTGCCGACGGCAGTTCGTCCCGCTTGCGCCACATCCGCCGTCCGTACGCCAGCGTCCAGAGCGGCCTCGACGCTCCACTCCACGGCGCTTGCCTCGGCCTCGAGCCCCAGCGAATACCTAAGCAACATCGCGGCGCTCAGGATCGTGCCGTACGGGTTGGCGATGCCACGACCCGCGATGTCGGGCGCGGAGCCGTGGATCGGCTCATAGAGACCCACGCTGCTGTCGCCGAGCGACGCGGACGGCAGCAGCCCGAGCGATCCCGCGATCATGGACGCTTCGTCGGTCAGGATGTCGCCGAACATGTTCTCGGTGAGGATCACGTCGAACGACGCAGGACGCCGGATCAGGTGCATCGCCGCGGCATCGACCAGCACGTGTTCGAACTCGACCTCCGGAAATTCACTGCGGAGCACGCGCTCCACGACCGAGCGCCACAACCGCGACGTTTCGAGCACGTTCGCCTTGTCCACCGACGCAATGCGCTTGCGTCGGCCCATCGCGAGCCGGCCCGCGACACGGGTCACGCGCTCGATCTCCGTGCTCGTGTAGCTGCAGAGGTCTTCCGCTTCGCTGGCCGTGCTGCGTTTGCGCCCGAAATAGATGCCGCCCGTGAGTTCGCGCACGACCATGATGTCGGTCCCGGCGATGACCTCCGGCCGGAGCGGCGAGGCATCGGCCATCGACGCGAGAGTCTTCACCGGCCGCAGGTTCGCGAACACGCCGAGCGTGCGGCGCAGTTCCAGCAATCCCTGCTCCGGCCTCACGCGTGCGGACGGGTCGGACCACTTCGGCCCGCCGACGGCGCCGAGCAGCACGGCCGAACTTTCGCGGCACGCGTCGATCGTGCGCGGCGGCAATGCGGAGCCCGAGGCATCGATGGCGGCGCCACCGATCAGTGCTTCGACGAACGTGAAGTCGTGCCCGAACCGCTGCGCGACGGCCTGCAGCACGCGGACCGCCTCGGCGGTGACTTCCGGGCCGATGCCGTCGCCGCCCAGGACAGCGATGCGAGCCTTCATCGAGCGAGCCGTGCCCGCTCGTAGCGCTCGATCGCCGATCGCTGGTTCAACAGGTAGCCGAGCTCGTCGATGCCGTGCATGAGGCAGTAGCGCGAAAACGCATCGATCGGGAACGAGACCTCGCGCCGGTCGGGCAATCGCAGTGTCGTGCCGGGCAGGTCGACCTCGACCTCGGCGCCCGGGTTCGCCAGCAGCCACGCGTGCGTCGATTCGTCGACGACCACGGGCAGCAAGCCGTTCTTGAGGCTGTTGTTGCGGAAGATGTCCGCAATTTCGGTGCTGATCACTGCGCGGAATCCGTAGTCGAGCAGCGCCCACGGCGCGTGTTCGCGCGACGACCCGCAGCCGATGTTGCGTCCGGCGACGAGGACCTGGCAGCCCGCGGCCTGGGGCTGGTTCAACACGAAGTCCGGCCGTGGCGTGCCGTCCGGGCCGTAGCGCCAGTCGGCGAACAGCGAGACGCCGAGTCCCTCCCGCACCGTCGTGGTGAGGAAGCGGGCCGGGATGATCTGGTCGGTGTCGATGTTGGTGGACGGCATGACGACCGTCCGCGAACGGATGATGGTGATCGGTTCCATGAGGTTCGTTCGTATTCTTCCGGGATCGCGCTCAGCCGAGGAATTCGCGCGGGTCGGTCACGCGGCCGCGCACGGCCGCCGCCGCCGCCGACGCGGGGCTCGCAAGCAGCGTGCGGGCGCCGATGCCCTGTCGGCCCTCGAAGTTGCGGTTGCTCGTGCTGACGCAGTACTGGCCGGACTGCACGAGGTCGCCGTTCATGCCGAGGCACATCGAGCAGCCCGATTCCCGCCACTCGGCGCCCGCGTCCTGGAACACTTTCGCGAGCCCGAGCGCCTCGGCCTGACGCTTGATCTGTTGCGATCCCGGCACGACGAGCGCGCGCACGCCCTGCGCGACCTTGCGACCG
>DASUYI010000019.1:0-2523 GCA_036377475.1 Steroidobacteraceae bacterium
GTCGCCCGCTGCGGCAGTCCGAGCACCTGACGCCCGAGAAGCTGTTCCACGAGCTCGAACACAGCCACCTGCTGCTGATCGGCAGCGACTTCTCGAACTGGCTCGCGCGCCTGTTCCTCCGGATGGCCAAGCGCAAGCGCCTGTCCGACCCGCGCGACGTCGGCGAGATCCTCGCGGACGACCACACCGCGGAGGACGGGCGGCTCGTCGCGTTCCTGCAGCAGGTGAGCGTGCGCACGCGTGTGTACGCGGGTGCCGCCGCCTTCGTCGACGAACTGCACCGGCGCTGGCAGCGACGGCAGGCGCCTCCGACCGTCACGCCCGGATTCGCGCCGCACCGGTTCCTGCCGCCGGCGCGCGAGATGCCTGAGAATGCCGTGTTCGTGAGTTATGCACGCGAGGACCTGCCGGCGGTGCAACGCCTGAAAGCCGCGCTGGACGGCGCCGGGGTCGTGACCTGGTTCGACCTCGACCGGCTCGAGGGCGGCGACGACTACGACCACAAGATTCGCTCCAACATCGCGCGGTGCAGCTTCTTCCTGCCCATCGTCTCGGCGAACACCCAGCGACGGCTCGAAGGCTACTTCCGCCGCGAATGGAGCTACGCCGTCGACCGCACGCGGAACATGGCGGAAGGCGCCGTCTTCATCCTGCCGATCTGCGTGGACGACACGGCCGAGGCGGACGCGCTCGTGCCCGACCGTTTCCGGAGCTTCCACTTCACGCGGGCGCCAGACGGGGAACCGAGCGGGGATTTCCTGCGCCGGCTGCAGGAACTGCTGCACGGGCGGCGACCCGCATGACCGGCTACGACCTCGGCCTGCTCGCGTCGATCCGGCTCGACCCCGACAACCCGTGGCTCGGCCTGTCGAGCTACACCGAGGAGACGCGCGCCTACTTCCACGGCCGCGACGAGGAAGCCGCCGAATTGGCCCGGCGCGTGCAGCGCAAGCTGCTCACCGTGCTGTTCGGCCAGTCCGGCCTCGGCAAGACCTCGCTGCTGCGCGCGGGCCTGGTGCCGCGCCTTCGGGGTGAGGCGTTCTGCCCGGTGTACGTGCGGGTCGACTATTCGCCCGAATCGCCGTCGCCCGCCGACCAGATCAAGCAGGCGATCTTCAAGGCCACCGCCGAAACCGGGCAGTGGACGCAGGCGGGCGTCGCGATCGAGGGCGAATCGCTCTGGGAATTCCTGCATCACCGCGGCGACCTGCTGCACGACGCGAGCGGACGCACGGTGCTGCCGCTGCTGATCTTCGACCAGTTCGAGGAAGTCTTCACGCTCGCGCAGGCCGACGACGCGGGCCGCCAGCGCGCGCGGCGCTTCCTCGAGGAACTCGCCGACCTGGTCGAGAACCGGCCGCCGGTCGAACTCGAGCGCCGCATCGACGCCGACGAGGTCGATGCCGGGCAGTTCGACTTTGCACGCGCCGACTACCGCATCCTGATCGCATTGCGCGAGGACTATCTCGCACACCTCGAGAGCCTCAAGGGCGTGATGCCCTCGATCACGCAGAACCGCATGCGTCTCGCGCGCATGACGGGCGCGCAGGCGCTGAGCGCCGTGCTGAAGCCGGGCGGGACGCTCGTCTCGCGCGACGTGGCCGAGTCGATCGTGCGGTTCGTCGCAGGGGGCTCGGAACTCGGCAACGCCGAGGTGGAGCCGTCGCTGCTCAGCCTGGTCTGCCGCGAACTCAACAACGCGCGACTGGCGCAGGGCAAATCGGACATTTCGGCCGACCTGCTCGCCGGGTCACGCGAGACGATCCTTTCCGATTTCTACGAGCGCACGCTTGCGGACCAGACCGCGGGCGTTCGTCGCGTGATCGAAGACGAGTTGCTGACGGATTCCGGGTATCGCGAGAGCCTGGCCGAGGAGCGCGTGGTCAAGGCGCTCGTCGCCGCGGGCGCCGCGCCCGATGCACTCACGACGCTCGTCGACCGGCGGCTGCTGCGCATCGAGGAACGGCTCGACGTGCGCCGCGTCGAGCTCACGCACGACGTGCTCTGCAGCGTCGTCAAGGCGAGCCGCGACCTGCGTCACGAGCGCGACGCACGCGACCAGGCGGAGCGCCAGCTGGCCGCCCAGCGGGAGCGCGCCGCCGAGACGCGTCGCACGCTGCAACGCACGCGACGCTTCGCGGTCATCGCGGCTGTGCTCATGCTGGTGGCGCTGGCCGGCGCCGCGTTCGGCTGGATCAACTGGCAGCGGGCGCTCGCGGCCGACGTGAAAACCCAGCAGGCCCGGGCAGACGCCGAGAAGCTGGTCGGATTCCTGATCGAGGACTTCTACGAGGAGCTCGAGCCCACTGGCCGGCTCGAGACGATGGGCAAGCTCGCGCACATGGCCGTGAGCTATTACGACGGCTTGCCGGAGGAACTGCTGACGCCGCAGACGCAGATCTACCGGGGTATGGCGCTGATCCGGGAGGGCAGCGCCCTGCTTGCGCGAGGCGACCACGAACGCGGGCTCCCGCCGCTGGACGAAGCCCGGGACCTCTTCACGCACCTGCGATCCACCGGGCA
>DASUYI010000020.1:0-4749 GCA_036377475.1 Steroidobacteraceae bacterium
CCAGATCCGGATCGACCAGTCCTTGGAGCCGAAGATCTGGGCGTCGCCGACGCCAGGGATGCGCCGCAGCTCGTCGACGACATTGAGCAGCGCGTAGTTCGAAATGAACAGCGCGTCGTAACGCGGGTCGTCGGAATCGAGCGCGAGGACCTTCAGGAACGACTGCTGGCTCTTGCGCACCGTGACGCCCTGGCGACGCACTTCCTCCGGCAGTGTCGAGAGCGAGCTCTGCACGCGGTTGTTGACGTTGATCGCGTTCAGGTCCGGGTCGGTGCCGATCGCGAACGTCACCGTCATCGCCAGTGCGCCGTTGCCCGCGCTCGCCGAACGCACGTAGAGCATGCCGTCGACGCCGTTCACGGCCTGGTCGAGCGGCGCGGCGACGGTCTGCGCCACGGTCTCGGCATTGGCGCCCGGATAGAACGCCTGGACCTCGACCTGCGGCGGCAGGATGTCGGGATACTGGGCGACCGGCAGCACGCGCAACGCGGCGAGCCCGGCGATCACGATGAACGCCGAGATCACCGACGCGAAGATCGGCCGGTCGATGAAGTAACTCGAGATCACTGCGCGGCCCCTGGCGCCGGCGGCGGGGCCTGCGCCGGTGCGGACGGCGGCGCAGCGACCTTCACCTTGACGCCCGGCCGCACCTTAAGCACGCCGTCCGTGACGACGCGCTCGCCGCCGGCCAGGCCGCCGGCGATCAGCGCGAGGTCACCGGCGCCGCCGTTGAGCTGGACGGGTCGCAGCTGCACCGTCTCGTCCGCGCCAACGACCCAGACGAAGTTGCCCTGCGCGCTCGACATGACGGCCCTGCGCGGCACGGCCACGGCATCCGGTTCGGCGATGCCTTCGATGCGCAGGCGCACGAACTGGCCCGGCACGATGCGCCGGTCGCCGTTGTCGAACAGCGCGCGCGCACGCACGGTGCCGGAACCCTGCTCGACGGAGGTGTCGACGAACGAGAGCCGGCCCGCAACCGCGTCCACCTGTTGTCCGTCGAGCAACAGCTTGACGACGAGCTGCTGCGTGGAGCGGCGGATTCGCGCGGCTTCGGCTTCCGGCACCGAAAATTCGACGTAGACCGGGTCGACCTGCACGATGCGCGTGAGCAGGCTCGATTCGCTGCCGGCCTGCACGAGGCTGCCCTCGGAGCGCACCTCGCGACTCGTGAGTCCGCTGATCGGTGCGCGCACGTCGGTGTAGCCGAGGTCGAGCTCGGCCGTACGCAACCGTGCGCGCGCCGCCTCGACGTTGGCCCGGGCCACTTCGAACTGCGAGACCGCCTCGTCGCGCTGACGACGGCTGGTGGCGTTCTGCTCGAACAGCGGCACGATGCGGTCGTGCTGGCGCCGCGCCTCCTCGAGGTGCGCCTGTGCCACGCCGAGCTCGGCCCGCGCCTGCGCCGCGATCGCCCGGTAGGGCTCGGGGTCGATCCGGAACAGCACGTCGCCCTGGCGGACCTCGCTGCCTTCCTGGTAGCGGCGCTCGAGCAGGATGCCGCTCACGCGTGCGCGGACCTCGACCTCCTTCGAGCCGACCGCGCGGCCGGTGAACTCGAGTGGCACCGGCACATTGCCGCTGGTGGCCACGACCACCCCGACCTCGGGGGGCGGCATCTCACCGCCGGGCTCGGACCCCGAGCGTCCGCACGCGGCGACCGTCGCCAGCGACAACAGCAATGCCAGCAACCGGCACGACGGCCGGGGCGCAGAAGGCGTCATGTTTCTTTATTCTCCGGCTCGTCCAGAGCTGTTCGGCGTGATCCCGCCAGGCAACCGTCCGGTGGCTGGTGGGGCGGGCGCTCGAAGGGCGCACTCTACCGTCCGGGCCGGTGAATGCGAAGTGAAAAAACTGCAGCGGTTCGAGATCTGGAATCAATCGCCCGCACACGTCGGCTCCGAATCCGACATGACGCTCCGAGGGTCACCCAAGTAACATTCGCGTTCCAGCCCTGTCCCGAGACCCCCATGCCCACTCCGATTCGATCCGCGGTCCTCGCCGCCCTCGTCGCCTGCACGCTGCCCGCACTCGCCGCCGAACCCGCCATGGACGAAGCTGCCCGGATGCAGTACGCGCTCGGGTACCAGCTCGGCAAGGACCTCGTCACGGTCGAGCCGCGGCCGCAGGATCTGCAGCGCGGCGTCGAGGACGGGCGCAGCGGCAAGAAGCCGAAGCTGACGGAGGCCGAGATGGAGACGGCGCTGATGGCCCTGCAGCAGCGCGTCAACGAGCAGCGCAACAAGACGCAGGCCGCGGAAGCCGAGAAGGCGCGCGCCGCCGGTCAGGCGTATCTCGCCACAAACGCGAGCAAGCCGGGCGTCACGAAGACGGCGAGCGGCCTGCAATACCGGGTGATCACGCCGGGCTCGGGCAAGAAACCCACGACGACCGACACCGTCACCGTGCACTACAAGGGCACGCTCGTGGACGGCACCGAGTTCGACAGCTCGTACAAGCGCGGGCAGCCGGCCACGTTCCCGGTCTCAGGCGTCATCCCCGGCTGGACCGAGGCGCTGCAGCTGATGCCGATCGGCGCGAAGTACGAACTCGCGATTCCGCCCGACCTCGCGTACGGCTCGCAGGGTCCGCTGGCCAACCAGGTGCTGTTGTTCGAGGTAGAGCTGCTCGGCACGACGGCCGACACGGCGGACGTCCCGAAGTAACGGCAGGCCGGAGGTCGCGCCCGATGCCCGTCGCCGCAGTCAACGGCGTGCAGCTCGCGTACGAGGTGCAGGGCGCGACCGATGCGCCCGCCGCGCTGCTCGTCATGGGGCTCGGCATGCCGGCCGCGATGTGGCCCGACGAGTTCGTGCAGACGTTGCTCGCTCGCGGCTTTCGGGTCGTGACGTTCGACAACCGGGACAGCGGCGCCTCCACGCGTCTCGCGGACCTCCCGGTCCCGAACATCTCGGTCGCGATGACGCGCGCGATGCTCGGGTTGCGCGTCCATGCGCCGTACACGCTCGTCGACATGGCGATCGATGCGGCCGGCGTGCTCGACGCCGCGGGGATCGAGCGCGCGCACGTGGTCGGCGTCTCGATGGGCGGGATGATCGCGCAGGTGCTCGCGGCGCTGCTGCCGCAGCGCGTGCTCACGCTGACGTCGATCATGTCCTCGAGCGGCAACCCTGCGCCGCGGATTGCGCTGGGCAAGTCGCACGCGCTGAAGGCGCTGCTGCGACCGCCCCCGACCGACCCGACCGACATCGACGCGATCGTCGATCACCTGCTGTTCGTCTTCGGCGTGATCGGCAGCCCGGCCTATGCACAGGACCCAACGGTGCTGCGGCCGCACCTGGAGCGCGTCGCGCGTCTCGGCCTCTATCGGGAGGGCACGGCCCGGCAGCTCGGGGCGATTCTCGCGTCGGGCGACCGGCGACCGATGCTGCACAACGTCGACGCCCCGACGCTGGTGATTCACGGCGCGAGCGATCCACTCGTGCCGGTCGCTGCCGGGCGCGACACCGCACGGCACGTGCGCGGGGCGAAGCTCGAGGTCATCGAGGGCATGGGTCACGACCTGCCACCCGCGCTGATGGCGCGGGTCGCCGGGCGCGTCGCGGAGCACTGCGCCTCAGGCTAGACGCAGCGTGAACGAGAACCGGCTGCCAGGCCGGGCTCGCCGTCGACACCGCCGAAAAGCGCGGACCGGTGCAGTCGGGAAGGACCTACGTGTCGGTCGAACCTTCCCTCGATGACGCGAACCGGGCCGCCGCGTCGGGGTAGAGCGTCTCGAGCGCCCGCCAGAGCAACTCGCGCATCGATCGCTCGACCTCGTCGGCCGGGCCCGCGCGCAGGCGCGCGAGGAGGTCGGCGACGACCGCGGGTCGCGCGGACACCGCCTGCGCGGCCACCCGCTGCCAGCGGGGATCCGGCTCGCCGGTCCGGAACTCGCCGCGACCCCGGCCGTAGTGGGCCACCGCGAGGTAACGCACGATCGCGGCCTCGATCCGCGAGGCGAGGAACTCGTCGGACCAGCGCACGGTGCTGCCGTGGACGCCGCGCTCGGCGTTGTAGAGTTGCGTGAGCTTGCGCGCACCCAGCGCGCCGGCCAGTCCGCCGAGCACGGCGCCCGCGCCGAACGTGAGGCCGCCGGCCGCGAGGTCCGCGGCGAGGCCGCTCAACGCGCCCGTGACGATGCCGCAGATCAGTCCGACGCGATCGGCATCAGCCGCACGCTCGGTCGCGAACTGGCGGCCCAGGGTCGAGAGGATTTCCTCGCTCGCGCCGCCGGTGAGCCCGTGCAGCGCGACGAGTTCGGCGGTACCGGTCCGGACCGCCGCGTCGAGTCGCTCGAGCAGCGCGCGCTGGGCGCTCGCTTCCGCCGCGTCGAGCTCGCCGCCGCCGCGGAGCAGGCCGCGCGCCTTGTCGGCCAGCGTAACCTCCCCAACGCGCTCCGCGTCGGCTGCCACCGTGGTCATCTGGCGCGCGATGACCAAGGCACTTTGCTGCAGCACCTGCTCGTCGCGCGCCGCCCACGCGGCGCGCAGCCGCGCGAACGGTTGCCGTTGCTCGACACCCAGGCACTCGCCGACGGCCTGCAGCAACGTGTGCTCCTGCAACCAGCACCTCGCGAACGCGTCGAACGGCAGCACGCGTCGCGCGCCGGCGACCCCGGCCGCGTCGAGCATTCGTTGCCAGCGCCGCGCGATGTCCGCCTCGCGAGTCGCGTCGGCGCGCGTCCCGAGCTGGTTGAGCAGCACGAGCGCGGGCTTGCCGAGCCATTCGAGGATGCGCAGCTCGGGC
>DASUYI010000021.1:0-3130 GCA_036377475.1 Steroidobacteraceae bacterium
CGGGCAACGACGAGACGTAGTCGGCGATCGCCTCGCCCGCGGCGAGGCTCCGTTCGTCGGGCAACGGATGCGAGGACGTGATCACGGCGATGTGGCGTGGCGGCGGCGCAAATCCTGCGGGCAGGTGCTCGGGCGGGACCACGACCCGTCCGCCCGCGACGCGCGGTCCGAGCACGTCGACCGCGCCCTGTGTCATCGCAGCGGCGGCCTTGCCGATCGCGACGACGTGCCACCCGCCATCGAGCGGCCGTCGCCGCAGGCTCTCACGCACGCATCGTCGCGCGTCGACCGCGGCGAGCGCGCTGCGGTAGCACTCGATCAGGAGCTCACGTTCGTAGAACGGCACACGCCTGGAAAATGGGGACACTCCGAATTTCTGCAGAAATGGGGACACTCCGAATTTTCGACTCGAAAATTCGGAGTGTCCCCATTTTCCGGTCAGACCACGGCCTTGAGGATTCCGGGCCCGCCGGCCGTGCTCCGGATCTGCTTGGCGAGGTTCGAGCGCTCGGCCTGCAGCTTGGCGAGGTACTCGGGCGTGATGTCACCGGTCACGTATTCGCCCGAGAAGCACGAGGTGTCGAAGTCGACGACGCCCGAATCGTGGTGACGCACGGCGCGCACGAGGTCGTCGAGGTCCTGGTAGATGAGCCAGTCCGCGCCGATCAGCTTCGCGACCTCGTCGTCCGTGCGTCCCGCCGCGACGAGCTCGGAGGCCGCGGGCATGTCGATGCCATAGACGTTCGGGTAGCGCACCGGCGGCGCGGCCGAGGCGAAATACACCTTGTTGGCGCCTGCCTCGCGCGCGATCTCGATGATCTGCGCGGACGTGGTGCCGCGCACGATCGAGTCGTCGACGAGCAGCACGTTCTTGCCGCGGAACTCGAGTTCGATCGCGTTCAGCTTGCTGCGCACGGATTTCCTGCGCTGGGCCTGCTCCGGCATGATGAACGTGCGGCCGATGTAGCGGTTCTTGATGAACCCTTCGCGGTACTTCACGCCGAGGATCAGCGCGACCTGCATCGCGCTGGTCCGGCTCGTGTCCGGGATCGGAATCACGACGTCGATGTCGTGGTTCGGCCGCGTCGTGCGGATCTTCTCCGCGAGCAGCTCGCCCATGCGCAGCCGCGCCTTGTAGACGGAGATGTTGTCGATGATCGAGTCCGGCCGCGCGAAATAGACGTACTCGAAGATGCACGGCGTGTGACGCACGGCCTCCGCGCACTGGTGCGTGTACATGCGGCCGGTTTCGTCGATGTAGACCGCCTCGCCCGGCCCGACGTCGCGCATCATCTCGAAGCCGAGCTGGTCGAGCGCGACGCTCTCGGAGGCGAGCATGTACTCGCGACCCTTCGAGGTCTCGCGCTTGCCGATCACCAGCGGCCGGATGCCGTGCGGGTCGCGGAAGCCGACGATGCCGTGGCCGAGGATCATCGCAATCACGGCATAGCCGCCGACGATGCGGCGGTAGGTCGCGCTGAGCGCCGCGAAGATGTCTGCCGCCGAGGCGCGCGGCGTGCCGAACCGCTGCAGCTCGCTCGCGAGCACGTTGAGCAACACTTCCGAATCCGACGAGGTGTTGAGGTGGCGCCGGTCCTCGCGCACGAGCACGTCGGCCAGTTCGACCGCGTTGGTAAGGTTGCCGTTGTGCGCGAGGCAGATGCCATACGGCGCGTTGACGTAGAACGGCTGCGCCTCGTCGGAACCGTCACACCCCGCGGTCGGGTAGCGCACGTGACCGATGCCGATCGTGCCCTTGAGCTGCTCCATGTGACGCTGCTGGAACACGTCGCGCACGAGCCCCACGTCCTTGCGCAGGAACAGCTGGCCCTCGTGCTCGGTCATGATGCCCGCAGCGTCCTGGCCACGGTGCTGCAACACGGTCAGCGCGTCGTAGATCTGCTGGTTGACGGGGCCGTAGCCCACGATGCCGACGATTCCGCACATGGCCTTCGATGTTCCTCAGGTGCTCGCTTCGGTGGCGTCCTCGACGACACGCCGTCCGGTCTCGACATAGCCTCGCAGGATCGTGGCCATTTCCTCGCCGACCGGAATCAGCTTGGAGCTTTTCCACCACTCCTCGCCGCGCAGTTGCGCGGCATCGGCCAGCATCACGGCGAACCCGACGATGACCGCGCCCCGCACGAGGCCGAACACCCCGCCGAGCAGCCGGTCGAGCCCGAGCGTGAGCCCGGACCGCTGCACCAGGTAACCCAGCAGGCTGCCGACCAGCCAGGCCGCGATGACCGTCGCGAGGAGCAGTATCAGACGGGCAACCCAGACCTGAAGTTCGGTCCCGGCCAGTGCGCCCCCGAGATAGGGCTCGAGCGAAGGCGCGTAACGCCAGGCGAGCCAGAGGCCCACGAGCCAGCCGAGCAGCGCGACGGATTCCCGGAGGAACCCCCGGATCGCGCCGAACAGCATGGAGATGAAGACGATCGCGATCAGGATGATATCGACGGGGGTCATGCGGCAGATGGCGTCCCGCGCGGCAAGCGAACCGTAATTCTACCAGAGCGGCCCATTCAGTCGGCGGCCACCACCGCCGCCGGCAAGCCCTTGCGCTTGATCCGCGCGGCCAGCGTCTCGGCCTCGGCACGCGTGGGCGCAGGCCCCACGCGCACCCGGTGCAGGGTCTTGCCGTTGCGATTGAGCGGTGCGACGTACGCCGACAGCCCGTCCTGCTTGAGGTCGCCCACGAGCCTCCGCGCGCTCGCGGACGAACCGAATGCGCCGACTTGCACCGCCCAGCCGCCCTGCGCCGAGGCGGCGGGCTTGGAAGCGACGGTCGCAGGCGCCGCCGCGGGGGTCCCATTCGTTCTCGCGGACGACCCCGACGAGGTCGGCGACGGCGGCGGTGCGGGCGGCTCGCTCGATACAACGGTCGCCGCCGCGGCCGGGCTGGAATCCGCGCCCGGAGGTTGCGTCTTCGGCGACGGCTCCTCGTCGGCGCCTCGTTCGGCTGCCAGGCCGGGGACCTCCACGGTCGGCAAGCGCGCCTGTTCGCGCGGCACGGACGTCGTGGTCGACTCGATCGGTGGCAGGCGCGCGCTGCCCGCCACCGCGGCGCTCAAATCGACGACGTGCGTGCGCGTGCCGCGTTTGTCGTCCGCGGGGGAGCCCGCGGCGT
>DASUYI010000022.1:0-4777 GCA_036377475.1 Steroidobacteraceae bacterium
CACCACCACCGCCGCCGAGCCGATGAAGCAGCCGTATGCGTTCAGCGTGTCGAAGTCCAGCGGGATGTTCGCCATCGACGCCGGCAGGATGCCGCCCGACGCGCCACCCGGCAGGTAGCCGTACAGCGTGTGCCCGTCGAGCATGCCGCCGCAGTACTCGTCCACGAGTTCCTGCAGCGTGATGCCCGCGGGTGCGAGGTGCACGCCGCGCTTCTTGACGCGCCCGCTGACCGAGAACGAGCGCAGCCCCGTGCGGCCGTGACGCCCGTGGCCGGCGAACCAGCCGGGACCCTTCTCGAGGATGTCCCGGACCCAGTGCAGGGTCTCCATGTTCTGTTCGAGCGTGGGGCGCCCGAACAGGCCGACCTGGGCGACGTACGGCGGTCGCAGGCGAGGCTCGCCGCGTTTGCCCTCGATCGACTCGATCATCGCCGACTCTTCACCGCAGATGTATGCGCCGGCGCCGCGTCGGAGATGGAACCTCGGCAAGACGCACGGCGGGTTCGTCGTCAGCGCGGCGAGTTCCTGCTGCAGGATCGCGCGGCAGCCGTGGTACTCGTCGCGGAGGTAGACATAGACGTCGGCAATGCCCACCACGCACGCCGCGATGACGGCGCCTTCGAGGAAGCGATGCGGATCGCGTTCGAGGTAGTAGCGATCCTTGAACGTGCCGGGCTCGCCCTCGTCCAGGTTGATCGCCATCAGCCGCGGTGCCGGTTCGGCCGCCACGATCTTCCATTTGCGCCCGGCAGGGAACCCCGCCCCGCCCAGGCCGCGCAAGCCCGAATGTTCCATTGCACCGATGACGTCGGCGGCGGTGCGCTTGCCGTTCACGCACTCCGCCGCCAGCGTGTACCCGCCCGACGCGCGATACGCCGCGTAGTCGATGTGGCCTGGCGTGATGACGTCGAGGTCCGGGTGCATGGCCGGCTCGGTGCGTCGCGGGTGCACGATGGCGCCGTCATCGACGAGTCGGGTGACCTTGTCTGGCGTCGCGTACGGCACCGGGTTTTGACCAATCACGGCAACGGGCGCCGTCTCGCACCGCCCGACGCACGAAGCAGGGAGCACGCGAACGCGGGGGCCCAGCAGGGCCGACAGCTTCTCGAGGAGTTCGTGCGCCCCAGCGAGTTCGCACGCGATCGAGTCGCACACCCGCACGGTGATCGTCGGTGGTGCCGTCTCGCCTTCCTTGACCACGTCGAAGTGATGATAGAAGGTCGCCACCTCGTAGACCTCGGCCATCGCCATCTTCAACTCGTCGGCGAGCGCGGCGAGGTGCGCCGCCGATAGATGACCGTAGCGGTCCTGGATTCGGTGCAGGTGTTCGATCAGCAGATCGCGGCGGCACGGGGCATCGCCCAGCGCCGCCCGGACCTCCTGCCGGGCCTGGGGATCGACGCGCCGTCCTTTCGGCGTGCCGCGGACCCGACCACGCTTGCCGTCTCTTCCGATCGAGGCAGAAGTGGACTGGACGTGGGTATCGCTCATCGAGGTATCACTGTCATCGTCGTCATCTGCAATCTGACCGATTGGCTCATCTGGTGCCCCGGGCCGGACTCGAACCGGCACGCCCTTGCGGGCAACGGATTTTAAGTCCGTAGCGTCTACCGGTTTCGCCACCGGGGCCGATCGCCTGCAAATTATGCCCGTTCGCGACCGGACCCGGCCGTGCCGCATCGCAACGGACGCTGTCGCAACGGCGGCAAGGTGATGGAACTCCTGGGTCTCGCCGGCGAGCGGCCAAGGCCGTATCAGTGACGCGCGGGACGCCGGAGCGGGCTGGCTGAGCGAGTTTCGCAACTGTGCCCGGGGTGGCTGCCAGGCAGTGGAGAATCAGTAGACGCCGGAGGCGATGGCGCCCGTGCGCCCGGCTCGTGCGAAGTGTTCGGCCGCGAGCAGCGTATTGCCGAGCAGCATCGCGATCGTCATCGGCCCGACCCCGCCCGGGACGGGCGTGATCGCCGCCGCGATCTGCGCGACCGGCGCGTAGTCGACGTCGCCCACCAGCGCGCCGTCGACGCGATTGATGCCGACGTCGATCACGACGGCGCCGGGTCTGACCCAGTCCGCCTGCACGAAGCGCGGAATCCCGACGGCGGCGACGACGATGTCGGCCTGTCGCGTGAAGTGCGCGATGTCCGTCGTGCGACTGTGACACAGCGTCACGGTCGCGTCCGCTCCCTTCTGCGCGAGCAACGCGGCCATCGGCTTGCCCACGATGTCGCTGCGACCGATCACGACGGCATGCCTGCCGCGGGTCTCGATGCCCGAGACCTGGAGCATGCGCATGACGCCCGCCGGCGTGCACGGCAGGAAGCGCGCTCGTCCCTGGTGCAGCAAGCCCACGTTTTCGGGATGGAAGCCATCGACGTCCTTCGACGGATCGATCGCGTCCAGCACGGGCCCGGTATCGATGCCCCCGGGCAGCGGCAGTTGCACCAGGATGCCGTGCACGTGCGGGTCGTCGTTCAACTGCGCGATGACTTCGAGCAGTTCGGCCTGCGGGGTCGACACCGGCAGCCGATGGAGCGAGCTCTTCATGCCGGCCTTCTGGCAGGCGACTTGCTTGTAGCGGACATAGACGGCGCTTGCGGGATCGTCGCCGACCAGCACCGCGGCGAGGTGCGGCACCACGCCCGTGCTGGCCGTCAACCGTCGCGCGCCCGCGGCGTGTTCCGCGCGCGTCCGCTCCGCGATCTGCTTGCCGTCGATCACCTTGGCCGTCATCGAGTCGCTCCGGTCTGCTGCGTCATCGTATTGCGGGGATCGCCGGGAGGATACAGGGGGTTGCCGTCGCGCAGCCTGAAGAACGGGACGTCGCTCGCGGGCGGCAACGGCGTGCGACCGAGGATCAGGTCCGCGCCTTTCTCGGCGACCATCATCGTCGGCGCGAACGTGTTGCCGTTCGGGACGTACGGGAACGCGCTCGCGTCGACCACGCGCAGGCCCTGCACGCCGTGCACGCGCATCGAATCGGGATCGAGCACGGCATCCGGACCGGTTCCCATCTTCGCCGTGCAGGTCGGGTGCAAAGCCGTCTCGGCATCGCGACGGACCCAGTCCAGGACTTGCTCGTCGGTCTCGACCTGGGGTCCGGGCGAAAGCTCTCCCCCGCTGTATTCGTCGAACGCGGGCTGGTTCAGGATGCGTCGCGCGGTACGAACCGCTTCGACCCACTCGCGTCGGTCCTGGTCGGTCGAGAGATAGTTGAACTGCAGCGCGGGCGCTACGCGGGGATCGGTGCTGCGGATGCGCACCGAGCCGCGCGCGTCGGAATACATCGGCCCGACGTGCACCTGGTAGCCGAGTCCTGCCGCCGGGGCCGAGCCGTCGTAGCGGATCGCCATCGGCAGGAAGTGGAACATCAGGTTCGGATAGTCGACGTCGTCGTTGCTGCGACAGAACCCGCCGCCCTCGAAGTGAGTCGTCGCGCCGATGCCGGAGCGCAGGAACAGCCATTCCGCGCCCACGGCGAGCTTGCGCAGCCACCCGATGTGCGGGTTCACCGCGACCGGCTGCCGGCACGCGTGCTGCACGTAGACCTCGAGGTGATCCTGCAGGTTGCTGCCGACGCCCGGAAGGTCGACGACGGGGCGGATGCCGAGACCCTGCAACAGGGCCGCGTCGCCGACACCGGACAGTTGCAGCAGTTGCGGCGTGTTGATCGAGCCGCCGCAGAGAATCACTTCCCCCGCGCGCAAGACCTGCTGCACGCCTTTGCGCATCGTGCATTCGACGCCGACGGCCCGTGCGCCGTCGAACAGCACGCGACGCACGAAGGAGTACGGCAAGACTTTCAGGTTCGACCGGTCCAATACCGGGTGCAGGTAGGCGCGTGCGGCGCTGTAGCGCCGGCCGCGCCAGACGTTGCGATCGAACGGCCCGAAACCTTCCTGCCGGTAGCCGTTGACGTCGTCGGTCCGCCAGTACCCCGCCTGCTCAGCCGCGCGAAAAAACGCCTCGAACAGCGGGTTGGTGGCCGGACCACGCTCGAGCTTGAGCGGCCCGTCTCCGCCGCGCCACGCGTCCGCGCCGGCGAGACAGGTCTCCATCTTCTTGAAGTACGGCAGGCAATGCGCATAGCTCCAGCGTGCCATGCCGGGGTCGCGCGCCCAGCGCTCGTAGTCGAGCGGGTTGCCGCGCTGGAAGATCATGCCGTTGATGCTGCTCGACCCGCCGATGACCTTGCCGCGCGCGTGCGCAATGCGGCGCCCGTGCATGTGCGGCTCCGGCTCGCTCGCGTACCGCCAGTCGTAGCGCGGGTTGCCGATCGGCATCGAGAGCGCGGCCGGCATGTGGATCAGCGGGTCCCACGCAAAGTCCGAGCGACCGGCCTCCAGCACGAGGACCGTCGTGCCGGGGTCCTCCGAGAGCCGGTTGGCGAGGACCGACCCGGCCGATCCGCCCCCGACGATGACGTAGTCGTAGCGTCTGGCCGTCATGGCCGGCGATGCTACCAGCGCCAGCCGGCCGGACGCGGGTCGGTCCGCCCCGTGGAGCGAGGTCCGACCCGCGTCCCGTGGTCACATGACCGGGATGGTCTCCGAGACGAGCACCGTCGCGCCACCGGCCAGGACCGGGCAACCCTTGGCCAGCGCCACCGCCGCGTCCAGGTTGTCGGCCGTAACGATGGAGTAGCCGCTCGGCGCGGACGTCGCATCCATGACCGAACCGTCCGGCGAGATCGCCCGGGCGGCCGAGATCGGGTTCCCGCCGTCGACCAGGGCGCCGCCCAGGGTCCCGAACCAGTCGGTCAAGGCCCGCATCGCCTGAT
>DASUYI010000023.1:0-4571 GCA_036377475.1 Steroidobacteraceae bacterium
GCTGAAGACCGAGTGCCAGCCCAGCGCGTACAGCTCGGGTCCCGGAAAGTCGGCATCCGCGATCTTGGTCTCCTGCAGCGCCATGGCGTCGAGCGCGGGATTCGCGGACAGCCACTCCGTCAGGTGCGCCAGGCGCACCCGCATCGAATTGACGTTCCAGGTGGCGATGTCGAACGGCATGCTGCTCGGGTTCGCGGCGAGGTCACGCCGCGAGGCCGAGCTGGCGCAGCAGCGGCTCGAGTTCGGGCTTGCGGCCGCGAAACTCGACGAACGCCTCCATCGCGTCGCGGCTGCCACCGCGCTCGAGGATCGAGTGCAGGAAGCGGCGCGCCGTGCCCGAATCGAAGATGCCCGATTCCTCGAACGCGCCGAATGCGTCGGCGGACAGCACCTCGGCCCACTTGTAGCTGTAGTACCCGGCGGCGTACCCGCCCGAGAAGACGTGCTGGAAGCTGTGCGGGAAGCGGTTGAACGCCGGCGGCTTCACGACTGCGACCTCCTCGCGAACCTCACTCAGCGTCTCGGTGATGCGTCCGCCGCGCCCCGGCGAATACTCGGCGTGGATGCGGAAGTCGAACAGCGCGAATTCGAACTGGCGCACCGACTGCATGCCGGCCTGGAACGATCGCGTCGCCTGCAGCTTGCGCAGCACCTCGGCCGGCAACGGCTCACCGGTCTCGACGTGCCCGGAGATCAGCGGCAGCACTTCCTCGCGCCAGGCGAAGTTCTCCATGAACTGGCTCGGCAGCTCGACCGCGTCCCACGGCACGCCGTTGATGCCGGCGACGCTCGGAAAGTCGACGCGCGTCAGCATGTGGTGCAGGCCGTGGCCGAACTCGTGGAACATCGTCAGCACTTCGTAGTGCGTGAGCAGCGAGGGCCGCGGCGAGGTCGGCGGCGTGAAGTTGCAGACCATGTAGGCGACCGGCGAGGCGCTGGCTTCACCGAGGGCGATTCGCCCGACGCACTCGTCCATCCAGGCGCCGCCGCGCTTTTTCGGTCGCGCGTAGAGGTCGAGGAAAAAACCGCCGCGGTGGGTGCCATCCGCGTCGAGGATGTCGTAGTAAGTGACGTCGGGATGGTAGACCGCGACGCCCGCGCGCGCCGCGATCCGGATGCCGTAGAGGCGCTCGGCGACGGCGAACAGGCCTTCCAGCACGCGTGGCAGCGGAAAATAGGGACGCAGCTCCTCCTCGGACACGGCGAGCCGCTCGCGCTTGACGCGCTCGGCGTAGAACGCGACGTCCCACGCCTCGAGCGGTCGCCCGGCGAACGCTTCGAGCTCTGCGCACTCGCGGACCGCAGCCGGCTTGCAGAGCCGCGCGAGCCGTCGCAGGAATTCGAGCACTTCCGCCGGATCGTTCGCCATCTTGGTGGCGAGCGAGTACTCGGCGTAATTGCCGAACCCGACGAGTTGCGCGGCTTCGTGGCGCAGCGCGAGGATCTCCTCCATCAGCGCGGTGTTGTCCCACTTGGGATCGCCCTGCTCGGACGCGCGCGTGACCCAGGCCGTGTAGAAATCCCGGCGGAGCTCGCGATCTTCGGCGTGCGTGAGTACCGCCTGGTAATTGGGTGCGTCGAGCATGAACAGCCAGCCATCGCGCCCCTCTTTCTGCGCGTCGGCCCGTGCGCGGGCCTTTACCGCCTCCGGCAGCCCCGCGAGTTCGGCCTCGACGGTGACGGCGCGCGACCACGCGTTGGTCGCGTCGAGCACGTTCTCGTCGAACTTCGCCTGCGCGCTCGCGAGCCGCTCCATCAGGGCCTTGAAGCGCTGCTTGCGCTCCGGGTCGAGCCCCACGCCGGCGAGGCGGAAGTCGCGCAGCGCGTTGTCGAGCAACCGGCGCTGGTCCGGTCGCAGCCGGTCGTACTCGGTCTCGGCGACCCGGCGATAGGCGTCATGGAGACGCTCGTCCTGCGCGAACTCGGTGTGGTACGCCGTGAGCAGCGGCAGGCAGACGTTGTATGCGGCACGCAGCTCGTCCGTGTTGAGCACGCCATTGAGGTGGCCGACCGGCGACCACGTGCGCGCGAGACGGTGCTGCATGCGCTCGACCGGCGCCACGATGCCGTCCCAGCCCGAAGCGCCGGAATCGAGCAACGCCTTGAGCTGGCGCCGGTTCTGGTCGAGGACCTCGCGTATGGCAGGCTCGACGTGCGCGGTGTGGATCGCGTCAAAGTGGGGGAGGGGGCCTTCTTGCAGCAGCGGGTTGTCCATCGACGCATTCTAGCGGCGTGGCCCGGTCACCCGAAGGCTTCCTGGATCAACCAGCCGAGCGCGTACACCGCGGCGACGAACGCGGCGAAGGACCAGGCGGCCTTGCGACGATAGCGTCTCGCCAGGTCGCCGGGCGGCAGCGCGGCGAGCAGGTAAAGCTGGCCGTCCGGCTTGCACAACACGTGCAACGTTTCGCGCGGCGGCCGGGTCGCCTGGCGTTCGTACACGGTGCGACGGGCAGTCTCGCGCGCGGTGTCCCATTCGTCGAGGTCGATTCGACCGTCGCCGTCCTCGTCGAATCGGCGCAGCAGCACCGGCTGGTCCTGCTTCCACTCGGACAGCAGGGCCGCCTGCTCGGCCTGCAGGTCGTGCTCGGCGTTCGCGGCGCTCGAGCGGAACTCCCCGAGGGCGTACACCTTCTCGTGCTCGTAAATGCGCTCCTCGTGGTACCGGTAATCGCGGCCGCTCGACAGCAGCCAGGCCGCGGCGTTGCGCCCGCCCGGACCGCCTTCCGTCGGCCACGGCGTGCTGCCGTACCACGTGGTCGTTTCGGTCGTGACGATCTCGGCGCCGTCGGGCTTGACGATGCAGGTGCCCGTTTCGTCATCGAGCAGGAACGGGATCGACGAGCGCCCCGATGCCACCGTCTGCCAACGCTGGCGCCGGTGCTTGCCGCTGCCGCTTTCGACCTTCTTCGAGATGCGGTACCGCCACCAGACGCACGGACGCTGCGTGAGCGGCGCGAGGGTCCGAGTGTCGGGCAACGGCAGCGCCCGTCCCGACAGCTCGACGTAGCCTTGCGCGGCCGACCGGACGCGCGACGTCGGCGTGTCCTCGATCAACCGTGCGATCCTGATCCAGCGCAGCGCTGCGGCACCGCCGGCCACGACCGCCAGCGCGAGCGTCAGCAGGCCGAACCAGAGATCCTCGTCAGCCAAACAACTTCCCTAATTCGACGTCGCGCTTCTGGTCCTCGCTGAACTCGAGGAGCGCGGCCTGCTTGAATTCGAACATCCGGGCAACGATCAGGTCCGGGAACGTCTGCAGCCGGATGTTGTTGAGGTTCACCGACTCGTTGTAGAGCTCGCGGCGGTCGGCGATCGCTTCCTCGAGCTCGGTGATGCGCGTCTGCAGGTGGCGAAAGCCCTGGTCGGCCTTGAGGTCGGGATAGTTCTCGGCCAATGCGAAGAGCCGGCCGAGGCCCTGTCGCAGCTGGTCCTCGGCGGCGCCCAGCGCGGGTACGTCGCCACGACCCTGCGCCGCGAACACGGCTGAGCGCGCCTGCATGACGCGCTCGAGCGTCTCCTGCTCGTAGCTCATGTAGCGCTTGCAGGTTTCGACCAGTTTCGGGAGTTCGTCGTGGCGCTGCGTCAGCAGCACGTCGATGTTGGCCCAGGCCTTGCGCACGTTCTCGCGCAGCGCGACGAGGCCGTTGTAGATGCGGACGAAGTACACGGCCGCCACGATCAGCAGCGCGAGGAACAGCAGTGACACCACGAGCATCGACGACTCCCTGATTGCCGGCGCGGGTCGCGCCCGCGGCGCGAAGCTTGCCGTCCTGCGGGCCCGAGCGTCTACACTGGAGCCCGGTTTTCTCCGCAAAGCGTGTGTTTCGTCATGGCCATCCGGTCCTATCGCGACATCCAGCCCACCCTCGGACCGGGGGCGTGGGTCGACGAGACGGCGCAGGTCATCGGTCGCGTCGAACTCGGCCCGGACGTCTCCGTGTGGCCGTTCGTGCTGATCCGCGGCGACGTCAACCAGGTCCGGATCGGCGCCCGCAGCAACGTGCAGGACGCCTCGATCATCCACGTCTCGCGCCCGCACCCGGGCAACGATGCCGGCTGGCCGACCCTGATCGGCGAGGACGTCGTGATCGGACACAAGGTGGCGCTGCACGGCTGCACGATCCACGACCGCGTGCTGATCGGCATCGGCTCGATCGTGCTCGATGGCGTCGTGGTCGAGAGCGACGTGATCATCGGCGCGGGCAGCATCGTCACGCCGGGCAAGACGCTGGAGTCGGGATTCCTCTACGTCGGCAGCCCCGCGCGCAGGAGCCGCGAGATCACCGCGCAGGAGCGGGCGCGGATCCCGAAGATGGCGAGCGACTACGTGCGGCTCAAGCAGGAGTACGCCGCGGAGAAGGAAAAATAGCGGAAAAATGGGGACACTCCGAATTATTCGGGTCGGCCGACTGAGGCCGGCGACGAATATTCGGAGTGTCCCTATTTTTCCGTCGCAGCGGCCCGGGCCTGCAGGGCCTGCAGCACGGGCGGCGTCCTGGGCCGAACGCCACGCCAGAGTTCGAACGCGTCGGCCGCCTGCTCCACGAGCATGCCCCAGCCCTGCGCAA
>DASUYI010000024.1:0-3304 GCA_036377475.1 Steroidobacteraceae bacterium
CGAGCGCCACATGGCACCGAGGTCCTTGTAGCCGAGCTCGTGCGCACCTTCGTTCGCGAGCTCGACGTAGCGCGCATAGTCCGCACGCAAGCTCCGGGCCTGGTCGTGCCAGCCTTTCCAGGCGTCGAGCAGTTCGTCGTAATCGCGACTCTTCTCGAACACGGCCTTGAGCTGCACCTCGTCGCGACATTCCTGGCCGCCCGGCTTGCAGTACTTCGCCTCGCCGTACTTCGCTTCCATGCCGGCCAGCAGCTTGGAGAGCTCGGCGCGCTTGGCGGGGTCGTCCGGCGCCGGGGCCGAGACCCCGAGCTTGAGCAGTTCGATCGCCCGTTTCGACGCGGGGCTCATCGGCTGGCCTTCGAATTTCTTTGCATCCGCGACCGCCTTGCTGAACTCGCCAAGGAAGCGCTCGTTCACGCGCGCGCTGAGCAGCTGCGTGTCGACCGTGATGTAGGTTGCCTGCGTCCAGCCGGCGGCGTTGAGCTCGAGGCCCAGGTCGGCGAACTCCTTGTTCAACCGGGTCACGAACTCGTCGGCGGTCTCGGCGGATATCGCGCTCGCGGGCAATAACGCGGCTGCGATCGCCGTGGCGAGCGCGGTCGCGACGGGCGCACGCACGCGCACGCGGGTTGCGGGAACGAGGTCGCGCGAACGGCTCGCGCCGGGCAGGTTCGTGGTCATCGTTGGATCGGCTCCGACTGAAAAAAAACGCCGAGGCCTGGGGCCGGCGCGGGGGCGCCAAGCGTAGCAAGATTGCTTCGTGCCGCGCACCGGCCGCGGCGCGGCGCGGCGTCAGTCGAGCCCGACGCGGGTCTCGACCTTGTAGCTGAAGACGTCGGTGTTGTAGAGCGCGGTCAGGTGGTCCTGGAGCCGGCCTTCCGCGTCGTACGACCAGCGCACGAGCTTGAGCAGCGGCTTGCCGCTCGAGACGCCGAGTGCGCGGGCCACGTCCGGTGCGGCGCCTTCGGCGCTCAGGAAGCGCGACATGCGCGCGATGCGCAGGCCGTACTTCTCGAACAAGGTGACGCGGCTCGCGCCCTCGAGCTCCTTGCGGGGCATCGACGCCTTGAACATCGGCGTCCACGACACGTAGTGCGCGAGCGGGCGTCCACGGTGACTGCGCAGGCGCACGAGCTGGCAGACCTTCGTGCCCTCCGGCAGGCCGAACGCCTGCTGCAGCTCCGGCGGCAGGATCGCCATGCGCTTCGACAACACGGTCAGCGTCGTGTCGCGACCGAGGTCACCGAGGCTTTCCGTCAGCGCGCCGAGCGATGCGACGAGCGGCTCCGGCGAATATCCGTGCTGGACGAACGTACCCTTGCCGCGGTGCCGGACTACGAGGCCCTTGGCCGCGAGCTCCGCCAGCGTGCGACGCGCGGTGATCCGCGAGACGTCGAAACAGTCCGAGATCTCCTTCTCCGAGGGCATGCGCGCGCCGTTGGGGATCAGTCCGCGGTTGATCGCGTCGTTCAGCAACGTGAAGAGCTGGAAATACAGCGGCGCCGGCGACTGCGCGTCGATCAGGTTGCGGTCGAGCACGGCCAGTGCGGCCGTACCGTCCGAGCGTTTCATGCCGCGCATCCTCGGTCCGGGGCGGACCCGCTCCCCCGAACGGTTCGGTCAGGCAAGGTGGGACGCTCTCGTTGGGAATGTACTAAGGATAGTACATCCGCAGCGAGGCGATCCGCCAACCCGCGCAGCGCGCCGGCGGGCGACCGCGCGAAGACAGCCGGTCTCCGCACGGTCACCGGCCCTCGTCAGCGACGCTCGCCCTCCGCGCCGTGCATCCAGCGGACCAGCATGCCCGAGAGCAGCCACAGGACCACCGCGAACCCGAACAAGGTCCCGGCCAGGCCGCCGAAGATCGCGAGCTCGCCCATCGCCTCGGCGTACGAGCCGATGATGCCCGCGAGCCAGTTGGCCACGAAGTTGATCAGGAACCACACGCCCATCATCAGCGACGCGAGACGCAACGGTGCGAGCTTCGTGACCATCGACAGGCCGACCGGCGAGATGCAGAGCTCGCCCGTCGTGTGGAAGAAGTACGCGATCACGAGCCAGCTCATCGCCGCCTTGGCGCCCGCGGCGGACTCGAGTGCGGCCGCGACCATCGCGAGGAAACCGATGCCGGTCAGCACGAGGCCGAGCACCATCTTGCGTGGGGTCGACGGGTTCTTGCCCCGCTCGCCGAGGCCGCTCCAGATCGCGGAAAAGATCGGCGCAAGCACGACGATGAACAGTGGGTTGAGCGACTGGAACCAGCTGGCCGGTACCTCGAACGTCCCGAGCATGCGATCGGTCTTTTGGGATGCGTAGAGGTTCATGAGGCCGCCGGCCTGCTCGAACGCGGCCCAGAACAGCACCACGAACACGAACAACATGAAGATCACGCGCAGCCGGTCCACTTCATCCGGCGTCAGCGGTGCGTGCTCGCCACCGGACTTTGCGAGCGAACGTTTCGCGGCCGGGACGACGCCAATGTCGTCGAGATAGCGGCGGGCAAACGCGAGCTGGATGATCACGGAGGCCACCATGCCCACGCCGGCGGCGATGTAGCCGTAGCGCCAGCCGAGCTCGGCATTCTCGCCGAGCGTGCCGCAGACGAGCGGCGCCAGGAACGCACCGGCATTGATGCCCATGTAGAAGATGGTGAAGGCAGCGTCACGACGCGCGTCGCCCTCCGCGTACAGGTCGCCGACCATGGTCGAGATGTTCGGCTTGAAGAAGCCGTTACCCAGCACCAGGATCACGAGGCCCACGTAGAACAGGTTCAGGTTGCCCGGGATCGCGGCGGCGAGCGTGAACTGACCGATTGCCATCAGCACGCCGCCGATGATCACGGACTTGCGCTGCCCGAGGTAATTATCGGCCAGCCAGCCACCGATCAACGGCGTGAAGTACACGAAGCCCGTGAACAGGCCGTAAAGCCGAAGCGCGTCGCCCTGCGACAGGCTGAACCCGGGGTTCGCGCTCTCGACGCCCGCCACCAGCGACAGCACCAGCAGCGCGCGCATGCCGTAGTAGCTGAACCGCTCCCACATCTCGGTGGCGAAGAGCAGGAAGAGTCCTTTCGGATGACCGAGCCACGTGTCCCGTGTGACCGCCGGAAGTGCTGTGCTGGACATGATTTTTGCCGATGTTCCAAAGCTTTACGCCCGGAGGCGCAGTGGCCCGGGAGTCTGTGTGAACTGCCCGGCCGTGGCAACGGCCAATTGCCCGAAACGTCGACGCAACCGTCCGGCGCGGGGGATCAGGCGATCGCGTCGGCCGCCGAGTCGATGACCGCTTCGAGCCGGTGGCCGTC
>DASUYI010000025.1:0-3612 GCA_036377475.1 Steroidobacteraceae bacterium
CTGCGGCCGGTCGACCTGCTGCCCGAAGGCTGGAACTGGGCGGAGGCGCGGGACGAGTTCATCCGTTTCGCGCAACGTCGTGCGCTCGGACCCTCCACCGCCTCGCTCGTACGGGCCGCCGTGGCGCGCGACATTCCCTGGCTGCGGCTCAACGACCAGTCGCTGGTGCAACTCGGGCACGGCAAGTTCCAGCAGCGGATCCAGGCCACCGTCACGGGTCGCACCTCGCACATCGCGGTCGACCTCGCGAGCGACAAGGAAGAAACCAACAAGATCCTCGCGACGCTCGGCCTGCCGGTGCCACTCCAGGAACTCGTGCAGAGCGACGCGCAGGCCGTGCGCGCCGCGCGACGGATCGGCCTGCCGGTGGTGACCAAGCCGTACAACGGCAACCACGGGCGCGGCATTTCGATCCGCCTGACCACCGAGGAAGAGGTCGCGACCGGCTTTCACGTCGCGCGCGAGCATTCGCGGTCCGTGATCGTCGAGACGTTCCTCGAAGGCGACGATCACCGCCTGCTCGTCGTCAACGGCGAGCTCGTCGCCGCGACGCGCCGGACGCCCGGTCACGTCGTCGGCGACGGCAGGCACGACGTCGCGGAACTGGTCGAGATCGTGAACCAGGACCCGCGCCGCGGCGTCGGGCACGAAAAGGTGCTCACGCGTCTCGAAATCGACGCGCAGGCACTCAAGATGCTCGAGCGCGCCGGCCTGACGCCGGAATCGGTGCCGCCGTCCGGCCACGTCGTCTACCTGCGCTCGACCGCCAACCTGTCGACCGGCGGCACCGCCACCGACGTCACCGACGTCATCCATCCCGACAATCGCGACATGGCGGTGCGCGCGGTGCGCGCGGTCGGCCTCGACGTGGGCGGCGTGGATTTCCTGACCAAGGACATCAGCGAGAGCTACCGCGACACCGGCGGGGGCATCTGCGAGGTCAACGCGGCGCCCGGCTTCCGCATGCACGTCGCACCGAGCGAGGGCACTCCCCGCGACGTCGCGGGCCCCGTGATCGACATGCTGTTCCCGCCCGGCATGCCTTCGCGCGTGCCGATCGCCGCGCTCACCGGCACGAATGGCAAGACGACGACCGCGCGCATGCTCGCGCACGTCACCAAGATGGCGGGTTACACGCCCGGCCTCACGACCACCGACGGCGTCTACATCGACGGCCGGCGCACGGTCGCCGGCGACATGACGGGCCCGGTCTCGGCGCGCATGGTGCTTGCCGACCCGCAGATCGACATGGCGATCCTCGAGACGGCGCGGGGAGGCCTGCTGCGCGCCGGCATGGGCGTGCCGGAGGTGAACGTCGGCGCGGTGCTCAACGTGCAGAGCGACCACCTCGGCCTCAAGGGCATCGAGACCCTCGAACAGCTGGCCGAGGTCAAGCGGGTCGTCGTCGAGGTCGCCAGCGATTGCGCGGTGCTCAACGCGGACGACCCGCTCGTGCTGCGGATGGCGGCGCACACCGAGGCGAAGACGATCTGTTACGTGACGATGAACCCGCAGCACGAGCTCGTGCGCGAGCACATCCGCGCGGGCGGCCGCGCCTGCGCGCTCGAGGCCGGCGTCAACGGGCAGATGATCACGCTGTACGACCGCGGCGGCCACATCCCGCTCGTCTGGACCCACCTGATCCCGGCCACGCTCGAGGGCCGCGCGATGCACAACGTGCAGAACGCGATGTTCGCGGCCGCGATGGCGTTCTCGCTCGGCATCAAGCTCGACGCGATCCGCCAGGGACTGCGCACGTTCGACTCCACGTTCTTCCAGGCGCCGGGCCGCATGAACGTGTTCGACGAGCACCCGTTCAAGGTGCTGTTCGACTACGGCCACAATGCCCACGCGGTGGGCGCGCTCGCGGACCTCGCCTCGCGCCTCGATTGCAGCGGACGTCGCATCGTCGTGCTCGCCGGGCCGGGCGACCGGCGTGACGAGGACCTGCGGGCCATCGCGCAGGCGGTCGCCGGTCGCTTCGACCATTACATCTGCCGACGCGACGACGACCTGCGCAATCGCGCGCCGGACGAGGTGCCGCGCATCCAGTCCGCGGCGCTGCAGGACCTCGGCGTCCCGGCGAGCGCGATTTCGATCATTCCCGACGAGCAGGAAGCCATCGACGCCGGGCTCAACATGGCCCAGCCCGGTGACCTGCTGCTGGTGTTCGCCGATGCGCTGGTTCGATCGTGGAAGCAGATCATCAAGTTCCGATCCTCGTCTCCCGTTTCCGCGGGAGAGGTCGCGCGAGGCGTGGGTGAAGGCGCACGAAGCGCGGGCGACGCGGCGCGCAGCGTGGGCGACGGGGCAGGCAGGCCCGGGGAGGGCAACGGCATCGGCGGTTTCATCGCTCCTGCCGCGTCCACTCCCGCAGGCGAGATCGCACGCAGTCCGGTCGAGGGATATACCGCGCCGACCCGGGTCGTCGCGTCACACGTCCCGGCAACGCGTGAAGCTGAACCGATCGAGCCTCTGTTCGCTGGTGAGGTCTCGACACAGCTGAGCGGCGTGATCCGCGACGAGCGCGGTGTGCGCCTCGCGCCGGAGGCCGAAGACTGACGTGCCGGTCGCCCTGCCCTTCGAGGATTCGCGCCGGCTGACCGGCGCGAACCTGTTCTTCGGCCAGCCCGGGGCCGTGCTGGAGACCGCCGGGATCGTGCTCGACGACGCCTTGCTGGCCGGGTGGCGCGCGCGCGCCGAGCGGGCGAGCGAGCACCTCGGCTGGTCGAGTGAACCGGCGGTGGCGGCCCGGCGTCACGCCGGCGGCGCGTCGCTCGCGCTCGCCGCGCCTGCCGACCAGTTGTTCACGGCGACCGAAATCAACGAGTGGGCCCTGTGCGCAAGCGTCCGACAGCAGGATCCCGCGCGCTGGAGCGGACTCGAGTCGGCGCTCGTCGTCGAGGCGCTCGAACAGGCCTCCGATCCCAAGCAAGTGATTCCACCGGTGCTCGACGAAGTCGCCGCGTTCGAGCGCTTCGAGCGCCTCGCCGCCGCGGAGCGTCGACCCGACGTCCTCGCGCTGATGGCGGCGGCCGAAGCCCGCGAGCTCACGCACGTGGTTGACGATCACGACATGACGCTGGGGGCGGGCGCTGGGAGCCGGAGCTGGCCGATCGATGCGCTGCCATCGACCGCCGACGTGCCCTGGGACGACCTGTACGGAATTCCGATCGCGGCGGTCACCGGGTCGAACGGCAAGACGACGACGGTGCGACTGGTGGCCGCGTGTGCCCGGGAGCACGGCTGGACCGACGGCTTCTGCTGCACCGACGGCGTCTTCGTCGCCGGCAACGCGCTCGGCACCGGCGATTATTCCGGCCCGGCGGGCGCCCGTCGCGTGCTGCGCGACGCGCGCGCCGAGGCCGCGATCCTGGAGACGGCGCGCGGCGGCATCCTGCGGCGCGGTCTCGCGACCAATCGCGCCGACGTCGCCATCGTCACGAACGTCAGCAACGACCACTTCGGCGAATTCGGCATCGACGATCTCGACGGCCTAGCCGACGCCAAGCTGACGGTGGCCCGCCTGGTCGCGCGCCGCGGCCTGCTCGTGCTGAACGCGGACGATGCGTTGCTGCGCGCGAAGGCCTCGACGGCGTCGGCACGCCTTGG
>DASUYI010000026.1:0-2845 GCA_036377475.1 Steroidobacteraceae bacterium
GGCGGTGCGCCGCACGTGCGGATCGAATTCGCGGTCGGCGAAATCGTTGATCACGCAGCCGGCCGAACGCATCACGAACGTGCCGATCAGGAAGATCACGAAGATGCGCTCGTCGGGGCGCCCCTCGGCCGAGATCCACAGCGCCCAGAGACAGGGCCAGAGCAGCAGCCAGATGCCGATCGGCCGGTCGAGCCGCATCAGTCGCGCATATTCGACGAGCCTGCCACGCACGCCGTGGGCGCGCGCGAGGCCATTTTCGAGATCCAGGTCCGTCATGACGGGAGCATCAGGCGTTGCGGAATCGTTCGCCGGCGCCGAGCCAGCGCCCGACGAGGCCCGCTATGTTGGACCGCGGGCCGTCCAGCATCAATGCCGCGGCGCGCTGCACGTCGGGCAACACGTCCGCATCGCGTGTCAGGTCTGCGACGCGCAACTGCATCAGTCCGGTCTGACGCGTACCGAGCAGTTCGCCGGGACCGCGCAGTTCGAGGTCCTTCCGTGCGACCTCGAAGCCGTCGCTGGTTTCGCGCAGCACGGCGAGGCGTTCGCGTGCGATCGGCGTGAGTGGCGCCTGGTAGAGCAGCACGCAGGTGCTTTCGACCGAGCCGCGGCCCACGCGGCCGCGCAGCTGGTGCAGCTGCGCGAGGCCCATGCGTTCGGAGTTCTCGATCACCATCAGGCTCGCGTTCGGCACGTCGACACCCACTTCGATCACGGTCGTCGCGACCAGCAGGTCGAGCTTGCCCTGCTTGAACGCCGTCATCATCGCGTCCTTCTGCCGCCCGGGCATGCGCCCGTGCACGAGGCCGATGCGCACGCCGGGCAGCGCCTCGGCGAGCTGCGCGGCGGTCTTCTCCGCGGCCTCGTATTGGACGAGGTCCGATTCCTCGATCAACGGGCAGACCCAGTAAGCCTGCCGGCCCGCGCGACAGGCCGAGTCGATGCGTTCGACGATCTCGCTGCGGCGGGCATCGGGCAACACCACCGTCTTGATCGGCGTCCGGCCCGGCGGCAACTCGTCGATGATCGAGACGTCGAGGTCGGCGTAAGCGGTCATCGCGAGCGTGCGCGGGATCGGGGTCGCGGTCATCACGAGCTGGTGCGGGTAGCGGCCACCGGCCGAGCCCTTTTCGCGCAACTGCAGTCGCTGGTGGACGCCGAAGCGGTGCTGTTCGTCGACGATCACGAGCGCGAGACGACCGAACGCCACGCCTTCCTGGAACAGCGCGTGCGTGCCGACCGCGACCTGGATCGCACCCGACGCGAGATCGTTCTCGAGGGCCGCGCGCGTCCTGGCGGGCTGGCGGCCGGTGAGCAACGCGACACGGACGCCGAGCGGGTCGAGCCACGCGTTGAACACGCGTGCATGCTGCTCCGCGAGCAGCTCCGTCGGCGCCATGACGGCGGCCTGTGCGCCGTGATCGACCGCACGCAGCGCGGCGAGCGCCGCCACGACGGTCTTGCCCGAGCCGACGTCGCCCTGCACGAGCCGCATCATCGGGTGTGGACGGGCGAGGTCCCGCTCGATTTCGTTCCAGACGCGAACCTGGGCGCCGGTGAGTGCGAACGACAGCCGCGCAAGACAGCGCTCGATGAGGTCCGTCCTGCGCGGGAGGTCCCAGGCCCGGTCGTGATCGGCGGCTTCGCGCAGCAGCCGCAGGCTCAGCTGGTGTGCGAGCAACTCCTCGAACGCGAGTCGACGCTGCGCCGGGTGACGACCTTCGGCGAGCTGCGCGACGTCGGCGTCGGGCGGCGGCCGGTGCACGTAACGGACCGCGGCCTCGAGCGTCGGCAACTCGAACGCGTCGAGGATGCCGTCGGGCACGTAATCGACGATCGCGCCCCGCGAGAGCAGGCCGAGTGCGAGGTCGGTGAGCGCGCGCAGCCGCCCCTGCTGCACCCCCTCGGTCGTCGGGTAGATGGGCGTGAGCGTGTCGCCGCCGGTCTCCGCATCGACGACCGACGCGACGCGGCGATACTCGGGGTGCACGATTTCGAGGCCCCCCGGACCCAGGCGCACTTCGCCGAAGCAGCGCAGCCGCAGACCCCGCGCGAGCTGCGCCTGCTGCGCGGCCGAGAAGTGAAAGAACCGCAGCGTGACGAAGCCGGTGCCGTCGGCCAGCCGCACGAGCAGCGTGCGCCGGCGGCGAAACACGACCTCCGCGAGCTGGATCTCGCCTTCGATCACGGCGCGGTCGCCGTGACGCAACCCGCCGATCGGCACGACGCGCGTGCGATCCTCGTATCGCAGCGGCAGGTGGAACAGGACGTCCTGCACGGTCTGCAGGCCGAGCCGCGCGAGCGCCTCCGCCAGCGCGGGCCCGACGCCACGCAACGCCGTGACCGGCCGATCCGCGAGCATGGCCGCGCTCATCGTGGCGCCGGGACGTCCGGAATCAGAGGACCAGCACGGCGTCCACTTCGACGACCGCGCCGCGCGGCAGCGCGGCGACGCCGATCGCGGCGCGCGCCGGATAGGGCTGGGCGAAATACTCGGCCATGACCTTGTTGACGACCTGGAAGTTGCCGAGGTCGGTCAGGTACACGTTCACCTTGACGGCGTTCGCGAGATCGCCGCCCGCCGCGCGCGCGACGGCGCGCAGGTTCTCGAAGACGCGTCGCACGTGCGCCTCGACGTCGCCCGCCACGAACTCCATCGTCTTCGGGTCGAGCGGGATCTGGCCGGACAGGTAGACCGTGCTGCCGGACCTGGCGGCCTGGGAATAGGTGCCAATCGCGTCCGGCGCGTCGGCGGTCGAGACGGGGGTGAAGGACACGGGAAGCTCCGGAAAGTGTCTGGTGAACAGTGTCTAGTGTCTAGCAGGAGGGCGCTGCGCGCCACGAC
>DASUYI010000027.1:0-2027 GCA_036377475.1 Steroidobacteraceae bacterium
CCATGCCGTCGGCCGCGTCGAGCGTCGCTCTCGGGCAGCCCTCCAGGCCGGCGATCGTGTTCTCGAACACCGGCAGCAACCCGTAGGCGAACAGCGCGATCAGCGTCGGGACCTGCCCGAAGCCGACCAGCGGCACCGTGATCGCGAGCACGGCCACGGGCGGGAAGGTCTGGCCGAAGTTGACCATCGCACGCGAGAGCGGCAGGAACTGCGCGCCAACCGGTCGCGTCACGAACACGCCGAGCGCGACGGCGACCAGCGCGCTCGCGAACGCGGCCGCGATCACGGTGACCACGTGCCAGAGCGCCAGCGACAGCAGGTTGCCCTGGTCGTAGATCGCCGGCGCGCCGAACTCGTTGAGCGGCGCGAAGACCGGTGCAAACCAATGCGGCGCGAGCAGGAACGCCACGAGCAGTCCGAGCACGAGCAGGCGGACGGCGTGGCCGGCGCTCATTGCGCCTCGCGGCCTCGCGCCAGGATGCCGTGGAGGCTCAGGCTGCCGATCGGCGTCCCACCGGCATCGACTACGTTCGCGGCCGAGGCGCCCCGCCAGACGAGTTCGGCCAGCGCTTCGCGCAAGGTTGCGGTCGCGGTCACCTCGGGGCCCTCGACGGCGGCGCCCGCCTGGACGGCGTCCGCGGCCGTGAGCAGCGACAGTAGCCGCAACGACCGCTCACCGGTGCCGATCAATTGCGAGACGAACGGATCGGCCGGGTGCGTGATCAAACGCGCCGGGCGGTCGTGCTGCAGCACGCGGCCGGCCCGCATGACGGCCACGCGGTGGCCGAGCCTGAAGGCCTCGTCGATGTCGTGGGTGACGAGGATGATGGTCGTGTCGAAACGCCGCTGGATGTCGAGCAGGTCGTCCTGCGCCTTGGCGCGCAGGATCGGGTCGAGTGCGCCGAACGGCTCGTCCATCAGCAGCAGGTTCGGCCCGGCCGCGAGCGCGCGCGCGACGCCCACGCGCTGCTGTTGTCCTCCCGACAACTCGTGCGGGTACTTCCGTGCGTAGGTTGCGGGCTCGAGCCCGAAAACCTCGAGCAGTTCCGCGACGCGCGCCTGCACGCGCGCGCCGTTCCAGCCCAGCAGGCGCGGCACGGTCGCGATGTTCTCGGCGACGGTACGGTGTGGAAACAGGCCGAGACCCTGGATCGCGTAACCGATCCGCCGGCGCAGCAGGTGCGGCCGCTCGCGCGCGGTGTCCTCGTCGTCGATCAGCACGCGGCCCGAACTCGGCTCGACCAGCCGGTTGATCATGCGCAGCAGCGTGGACTTGCCGGAGCCGGACGTGCCGACGATCGTCGTGATCGTGCGCGGCTCGACGATCATCGAGACGTCGTCGACGACCGGCGTGTCGTCGTAGCGCTTGCTCAACCGCTCGATCGTGATCATCGCGGCACCCGCTGCGAGAGGTCCGTCAGCGCGTCGAGCACCACGGCCGCCGCGAACGCGAACGCGACGGTCGGCAGCGCACCGAGCAGCACGAGGTCCATGGCCGTCTGCCCGATGCCCTGGAAGACGAACGCGCCGAAGCCACCACCGCCGATCAGCGCCGCGATCGTCACGAGGCCGATGTTCTGCACGAGCACGATCCGGATGCCCGTCAGGATCGTCGGCAGCGCGAGCGGGAACTCGACCTGTCGCAGCGCCTGGGCGTCGGTCAGGCCCATGCCGCGCGCGGCGTCGACCGCAGCGGCGGGCACGCGCGCAAGCCCGACGACCGTGTTGCCGACGATCGGCAGCAGCGAGTACAGGAACAGGGCGAGGGCCGCCGGCGCGGCGCCGATGCCGCTCACGCCGACGGCCGCGAGTGCGGGCCAGGCGGCGACGAGTGTCGCCAGCGGCGCCATCAGGATCCCGAACAACGCGATCGACGGCACCGTCTGCACGACGTTGAGCACGCCGAGCACCCCGGCCTGCAGCCGCGGCACCCGGTGACAGAGGATGCCCAGCGGGAGGGCGACGACGACCGCCGCGAAGAGCGATCCGAGCGCGAGCCGCGCGTGCTGTTGCGCCTCGCGGGCGAA
>DASUYI010000028.1:0-3146 GCA_036377475.1 Steroidobacteraceae bacterium
GCCGCCGGGTCAGACGTCGCATATCCGAGCGACAGCGCTGTGCCGAGCAATTGGGTGGGGTTCTCGACCAGCCGATTCGCGAAAGACACGCTCAGCATGCAGTCGGCGGATGTCTCATCGCGGAAGAACTCTCCGTGCGCCAGCGTCTGGAACGCGCCAATCCCGCGCGACGACATGGGCACGCCGGTGGCGGTCGTGTACTCGGTGACTTCACCGAGCTTCACTTCGATCGGCACGCGGACGATCGGGTAGACGTCCTTGACGTGCTCGAGCCTGGCGAGATCGGCGAGCGCGGATTCATCGAGCGCTCGCGGCGGCACGTCGACCGGCTGCGCGCTGTTGCGGCGCGCGCCGCGGCCGCCGCGCCCGCCCGGCAGCCCGCGAACATCGAGCCCCGGCATCACGTTGATCGCGTCGAACATACCCGACCGCGTGAACCCGCCGACGAACTGGTCCTGCAGCCCCACGCCAAGCGACACCATGCCGGCGAGCGACGCGATGCCGATCGACACCCCGAGCACAGTCAGGAACGTGCGCAGCTTCGACTGGCGCAGGTTGCGGAGTGCGAGCAAAACGGCGTCGGCAAACGTCACGAGGAAACGCCGTCTTGGGGCGGCGTCGCTGCACGCGTGTCGCCGACGACCGCTCCATCGAGGAGCGTAATGGTCCGGTGGGCGTATTTGGCGGCGAGTGCCGGATCGTGCGTGACCATGATGATGGTTCGACGGTCGCGCGCGTTCAGGTCTTGCAGCAGTCGCAGGATCTCGCTCGACGTACGGCTGTCGAGGTTGCCGGTCGGCTCGTCGGCGAGCAGGATGCGCGGATCGTTCGATAGCGCACGCGCGATGGCGACGCGCTGCTGTTCGCCTCCCGACAGCTCCTTCGGGCGGTGGTGCTGTCGTTCGCCCAGGCCAACCGCTTCGAGCAGCGCTGAGGCCCGCCGTTCCCGTTCCGCACGTACAACGCCGGCGAACATCATCGCGAGCGTGACATTCTCGAGCGCCGTCATCGACGGCACCAGGTTGAAAGACTGAAAGATGATCCCGACGTTCTTCCGGCGGTGCAGGCTGAGCGCCTTGCGGTCCATCTGCGACAGGTCTTCGTCGAAGACGCGCAGGCTGCCCTCGGTGGGATGATCGAGGCCGGCTACCAGGTTCAGCAGCGTGGACTTGCCGGAACCCGAGGTGCCGAGCAGCGCGACGAACTCTCCCGGCTCCACGGCGAGCGTCACGCCGTCGAGCGCGCGGACGGTCGTGTCGCCCATGCGGTAGTGCTTTCGAAGGTGATCGGTCTGGAGAACCGCCGGCATCTGCTGCGCGGGCTAGAGTACCGCAGGTAAGCTAAGCGACGTGAGTGAGAGACACGACTCGAAACAGGCGGAGAAGACGTACCTCGGGCGCACCGGCGGCAGCGCCTGGGAGCGTTTGAAGCCCTTCTCGCCACCCGGAGACGACACGCTCACCGACAGTCTCGAGCTGCTGCACGATTTCGCGACGGCGGTTCGGATCCTGGAGCCGGAGCCGGGGGACCTCATCGCGGATCTCGGAGCGGGCGGCGGATGGTGCTCGGATCTGCTGCAGCGGCTCAATCGCCGGTCGATTGCGATCGACATCTCGGTCGAGATGCTGACTGTGGCGCGGCAGCGACCCACCGCATCGCCGATTCGCGCGGTGGCCGGCGACTTCGAACGCCTGCCTTTCGCGGACGCGTCGTTCGACAAAGCCATCTGTCTCAATGCACTTCATCACGTCCCGGATATGGCGTTGGGGGTGCGGGAGATCTCGCGCATCCTGACACCGCGAGGCGTGGCCGTGTTCTCCGAGCCCGGCACTGGGCACGCGAAGATGCCCGCCTCGATCGCCGCGACGCGCGATTTCGGCGTACTCGAACAGGAAGTGCTGATCGAGCCATTCATCGAGATGTGCCGCGCCGCGGGGTTCGTCGACGTGCGCGTCTGCCCCATCGCCTACGTCGTCCCCGAATTCGAGCTCTCCATGGAGGAGTGGCGCGCATGGAAGCGCCTGCCGCGCGTCAAGCGGCCGCTGCGCGCCGCCGAGAAGATGTGGCGGGCGGCGCTGGAGTTCGTGGGCGCGGGCAAGAGGTCGGTACTGTTCGAGGAGGCGTTCGCCATGCGCCTCGTCCGCCTGCTCCAACAGCCCATCGAGGAGCATCCTTTTTTCCTGGCGGCAAAGTACGAGCGGCCGAATGACCGGCGGCCGACGTACCGAGCGGCGATTCACCCGGGGCCGGTGCCCGCGGTCGTGCGTGCCGGCGAGCCCGTCGAAGTGTCAGTCACCATTGAAAACCGCGGACGCACCGCATGGCCGGCGACAAGCGCGACGGGCTCTGGAAACATCCGCCTCGGGATCCAGCTTCTCGACCCCGATGGCCTCGTGATCGCCCGCGACTTCGCGCGCGCAGACCTGACGCGTGATGTGCCCGCGTCAGAATCCCTGACGCTGCGCGCCGCGTTCAACGCCCCCGACACACGCGGCGCCTACCAGCTGAAGTTCGACATGGTGGTCGAAGGTGTTACCTGGTTTGAACCGACGGGGTCCCCGATCGAGGTGCGCCCGTTGGTCGTTCGAGGCAACTAGCGGTCTCGATCGGGTGGGTACAGCATCTGCTCGATGTACCCTCGAACGTCCGCAGGGATCTCAACGCCGGCGAGTCCCTGGCGGGCGGAAACGTCAACGACCGTCGTCGCGATGGCCGTCGAGATCTCCCGGATCCGGTCGAGCGGCGGGAACGTGCTGCCAGACGCGAGGTCTGAGGACGTGACGAGGCCGGCGAGCGTACGCGCCGCCGCCATAAACATCTCGTCGGTAATGCGCGTCGCGCCGGATGCGATGGCGCCAAGGCCGACGCCGGGGAAGATGTAGGCGTTGTTCGCCTGCCCCGCTACGAACGTCTGCCCTCCATGGGCGACCGGCGCGAACGGGCTGCCGCTCGCAAAAATCGCTCGGCCGCCGCTCCATTCATACGCCTGCCTCGCCGTGCATTCCGACCGCGACGTGGGATTCGACAGCGCGAACACTATCGGTCGCGCGTTGATGGCGGTCATCGCGTCGATCACTTCGTGCGTGAATGTCTGTGGCTGCCCCGACACGCCGATGATCGCGGACGGCCGGATCGCGCGCACGGCC
>DASUYI010000029.1:0-5345 GCA_036377475.1 Steroidobacteraceae bacterium
TGAAGCATCCGCGTGCTGCCTCAGGGTATCGGCGAGGAGACGATCGTCGCGCAGATCGACACGGTGAAAGTCGAACGCCCCGAGCGTGCGGAGCCACTCCAGGTTTGCATGCGACCCGACGCGGGAGAGATCGTCGATGACGACGACTCGGTCTCCGCGGCTGATCGAACGCGCAGCGGCATTGCAGCCGATGAACCCGGCGCCTCCGGTGATGATGATTTTCATAGTGATCTCGCTCGAGCAACCTGTCGGCCCCGAAGTCTCATCGGTGCACCGCGACGAACCAGGCCTGGCTGTTGACGTGCGGAGGCAGCCAGCTAACCGGGGAGCCGAGCGTGTCGATCAGGCGGAAACGCCGCGCGACTTCCTCGCGGAGCACCATCCAGTTGAAGCCTTTGTGGTCGTGGAACGGCGCCGCGTCGTCGCCATGCAGGACCGGCCGCGCGATGTGCGGCCGCGCGCCGGCGGCGACTGCGGCGAGCAGCTCGCGCGGCGTATACGGGGTGACGCCGGGATAGTCGCCGATGCCTCGCCAACCGGCAATTCGCCGCGCGGTCTGTTTGACGAGCACGGGCAGACCCGTCTCGACCGGCACGCTGATGACGAGCGTGCCCCGCGGAGAGAGCAGCGTGCCCAGGTGATCGAGCACCGCGCCGGTATCCACGACATGCTCCAGGACCTCCATGCACACGACCGTGTCGTAACGGCCCGCGTGCCGGGGGCCCGTGACTGCGTCGACGCGTTCGAAAGACACGCCCGGCGCCCCGCGCAGTCTCGAGCGACAGTCGTCGACGAGGGCGTCGTCTATCTCGCAGCCGACCATGGTGGACGGCGCGGTTCCCTGCTGAAGCAGCATCGTCATGAACGTCGCGTCTCCGCACCCGTAGTCCAGCAGCGTGTTGCCGCCGTAGCGCGCAATGACGTCGAGCCCTCGCTGAAATCGCCCGCGGTGAGTCCACGCCACGGCCCGGCTGCGGCTGTGAATCTGTTTGACGGCGTAATGACCGTCCAGCTCCATATCCCCGGGCGTCACGATCGGACCTTGGCCGTCCCGCGTTCGATCAATTCCGCGAGCCGCCGGAACGCGCCGTCGGCCTCGTACCGTTGCTGCACCATCTTTCTCCCGGCGAGCGCCCGCCGGCGTGCCTCGACCGGATCATCGAGCGCTGCCCCAAGACTGGCGGCGAGCGCACCGGCATCGCCGGCGGCGCAACTCCAGCCGGTGACACCGTCGACGACCGTTTCGGCAAGGCCGCCCACTCGTGTCGCGACCACCGGCACCCCGCACGCGAGCGCTTCGAGCACCGAGTACCCGAGCCCCTCGGCGCGGCTGGCCTGCACGCAGACGTCGCTGGCGGCGTAGTCCAGCGGCAGTTCGTCGATCGGATGAACGGCGTCGGTTGCGATCACGCGTTGATCGACTCCGTGCGCCGCCGCTTCGACGAGGAAATGACGGTACCCGCCGCTGCGATGAAGGAGATAGATGTCCCGCCCCTCGGCGAGCAGCCGCGCCACCGCCTCCAGAAGGGTGCGGCTGTCTTTTTCGGGGGCGATACGACTGCTGTAGAACAGGACCGACCCGCGCTCCGGAAGTCCGCGCGCGCGCCTGAGATCATCGCGCGGCCTGTCGATCGGCCGGAAGACGGCCGTATCGACGCCGTACACAGGAATGACGTCCACCGCCGCGCTGGCGGCATGGCCGCGCACCACGTCGGCAAGATAGTCGCTGAGCACCACGTAGCGGCGGCCGATCCGCGCGTTGATCGACGCAAGAAGCCGGATCGCGGCGAGCTCCCGGTACCGAAACGGTTTGCCCGGCCCCGTGTGTTCGCGCCGGCACCGGTAATACTCCTCCACCGGGCTGCACACGAGCATCGCTGCGGGCGTCCCCGTGAGCCGCGACGCGGTGTTGACGGCTGCCGCCGCCGCGCCGTAACCCTGCACCAGAATGAAATCGAACTCGCCACGCCGCCGCCGCCGCAGCGCAAGGTACACGTGCCATGCGAACGCAACAAACGAAGAGGGGCCGAGCTCGATCGACGCGGCGGACCGTGAAGGCCGGCTGATCTCCACCCCGCCGACGACGCGACGCGCGAGGACGGTCACATCCGCAAACGCGGCCAGACCGTCGACCAGCCTCACATCGGTACCGCTCTCGACCACGAAGCAGACGCGCGGACGACGGTCATCATGCAGGCGTCCGGCGGCCGCTGCTTTGTCGGCCGCACGGGCAGCGCCCACGGTCGCGCGTGCGGAATCAATCACGCAGGGCGGCGACCGTATGCCGCACGTCGAAGCACCGCTCGTAGAGCGCACGTCCGCGCGCACCGAGCGCCTCACGCTCGGATGGATCCGCCGCAAGCGCCAGAACCGCGTCCGCGAGCCGTTCCGTGTTGCCGGCCGGAACCAGCGACACAGCGCCGCTCTCGCGCCACACCGGCTCGGTGAAGTCGCCGTCAGTCGTGATCATCGGACGCCCATGAATCAATCCCGCCATCGCGCTGCTGTGACGGCCGCAAATCCCGTCCTGGTACGGCTGTACGAGCAGGTCGCACGCGCGCAGGCATCGGGACACCTGCTCCGGTGAAACCGCGCCCGTGGCCTGGATGCGCGCCGCGAGTCGCGGATGTTCCGACACGATCGCGGCGCGTGTGTCGTCGCTGCCGGCGCCAATCAACAGCAAGGCGGCGGGACGCCGCGGGTCCCGGTCGAGCGCCGTCATGCTCGCCGCAAGCCCTCGCCGCTGCGACGCTCCCGCTCTGCCAAACGATCCGATCAACGTGGTCTCCGGCGCGACCCCGAGGGACGCGCGCACATCCTGGAGCGCATCGTCATCAGCCGTCACGGCGATGCCGCTCGGAACGGGCGTCCACGTGAACGTGCGGCGTCTGGCGTAGGGCCGGCACAGCTCCTGCCACGCCGCGGCCGGTATGTACACGCGGGAGGCCGCGCCCAGCAAGACGCCGAGCATCAGACGGTGCACGCACGCGGCGGCCGTGTGCTTGAGGCCACCGCCGAAGGGCAGAAATGGCTCGTGCACCATCACGTCCAGAAGGTCGCCGTCACGGCGGACTCGCCGTCGTATCCAGAGACAGAACGGGATATTCAGCGACGAGCGGCCATACGCATGCGGCACCCACTGCAGGAGCAACCGTCGCGGTGCGGCAAAGCGATCGAAATCCGCGTCGGCAGCCGCGAGACTCGACCAGTCGAACGTCCCGAGCGCTCGATGCACCGTGACGCCGCCGTGGCTGCGCGGCGCCCGGTCATCACCGCCGCTCCACACGTGGACCTCTTCGCCGGCGTCGGTCAGCGCCTCCGCGACCGCCGCGGTGTAATCAGCGACGCCGCCGATCGCCGGAGGAAACTCACCCGTGATGATGTGCCGCACGACGCTCACGCGGCGCGTGCCGTCGCGAGATCGACGATGCGACGAGCCATGTCCTCTTCGGTGTACGCGCGGAGCGACCGCGAAATCGGCTCGACGCGCCGCCGATACATCTCGGGGCTGGCAGCCCACCGCTGAAGACAGGCCGTGAGCGAATCGACGGTCGGTGGATCGGGAAGCAGCAGATCGGCGGCCTCCGGCGGCAGACGTTCGACGACGCCTGCCGTGCACGTGATGACGACGGGAACGCCGCGGCACAGCGCCTCGTGCGCGGCAAGCCCGTAGGCCTCGTACCTGACGGGACTGACCAGCAGATCGGCCGCATCCAGCAGGCTTCCGACGCTGTCGATCTGTCCGACGAAACGAATCGCGTCGCCGAAAGGCTCCGCTTTGCGACGCCATCGATCCGTCCCTCCGGGGCCAGCCACGACGAGCGAGGCGTTCCACCCGGTCGACTGCAGACGGGCCCACGCGTCGAGGAGTGTGTCGATGCCCTTGTTCGTGTCGTGGCCGAGCGCCGCGACGAACGCGATCAACGGGCGCGCGGGGTCGGCGCCGCACCACCGCTGACGCGCCGCAGCTCTGTCGGGCCCGGTCGCCGGGGCCCACGTGGGGTCCGAGCCGAGATAGACGGTGTGCACTACGCGCGGCGGAACGTCCAGGTGATTGACGACGTCGTCGGTCGTGCGCGTCGAGTTCGTGACCACGAGCGCCGCGCTCCGAATGGCGCGACGCTCGCGGCGGCGTGCCCAGGCTTTCGTCGCGCGGTTCTTCAGGCGAAACCAGGCGGGCGCGCAGGCATCAGAGCAAGGCCACGCATGATGGACGCAGTGGACCCAGTTCACGTCCGCCCCCGCGATATTGCTGCCGTTGGCGATGAGATGCGTCCTTCGGCCGGCGCGTCGGAGCGCGCCGACGACGTGGCGGCCACGGCGTTCGAGCGCGAACTCGCCGGCGATGTATGAGCCGCCGGCGCGGGGCACGATGGAGACGGTCGCCCGCGCGTCGGCGAGCCAGGTTCGATCGACGTCATGCGCCACGAGGTGAATCGCATCGCCGCTCGCCGCCAGATACTGCGCGAGGGCGGCGTTCGCGCGGTCCATCCCGCCCCGGCGGTGGATGCCGCCGCAGACGATCACCCAATCGCGTCGATCAACGGAGGCCATACTGCAACGCCGCCTCGGTCGGGACAACCGCCAGGATCTCGCCGTCGTCCGGCACCCGTTCGGGAAGGGCCATCCAGCCGGCGGTCAGGAGCAGAAGCGCGGTGGAGGGGATCGACGTCAGCAGGCCGAGCCCGAGGACACCGGACGCGAATACGGCGGCGGCGCAGATGCGCATCAAGCGCCGCGGCAGCCGCGAGGAAGCATCGGTTGCCGGCCATCGTGTGAACAGCCACACCAGGAACGCGAGCCACAGCAGCAGACCCGGAATGCCCTGCTCGAGCGCGAGGCGCGCGTAGTCGTTCTCCATGCTGACGACAGTACGAACGCGGTCCTGCAGGAAGTACGGAATGCTCGTTCCGCCGCCGCCCAGCCCGTTTCCCAACGGATACTGGCTGATCAACTCGAAAAACGTGAGGTTGACACTGCCGGAAATGCGCTCGGCCACGAGGTCCGATTCCGACAGCGTCATGAACCGCTGAAGGCGCTCCTCGCCGGACACGGTCCATGCGACGATCGCGCCGATGACGACCCACCGCATCTTGTGACCAACTCGCATCGAGCCGGAAAACAGGGCCCCGCCGGCGACGACGAGCATCAGCACGAACGGCAGACGGGTGCCGGTCGCAAAGACGCCGAGACCCGCGACCACCATCGACGTGGCGAAGAAGGCGGGCTGCCACGATCGTCGGGCCGGCTGGATCCACGCCCCCAGCAGCAGCGGCAGCGTGAGGACCATCGTCCCCGCGTACGCGTGCGCGCTCGTGAACGACGACGGAATGCGGAAGGCGGTC
>DASUYI010000030.1:0-4712 GCA_036377475.1 Steroidobacteraceae bacterium
CTGGTAGCCCCACGTGGCGGGATCGCCGCCGCCGAGATCCTCGAGCTTGACCTTGGCGCTGATCGTCCTCCCGGAGCCCGTCGTGCGGCGGGGCACCACGATGTCGGCCGCAAGAGTGGCGGCGTTGGCCTTGATCTCCGACAGGACGCGCGATTGCGGCTGCGGCGAGAGGACGATCACCTTCTCCCAGGCGCTCTCGGGCGCGAACGCGACGTTGAGGCCGGGCACACCTTCGGTATGGCCGCCACCGGCCTTGCCATCCTTGTCGATGAAGATGAACACCATCTGCGTGGCGAACCCGACACCCATGCCCCACGGGTCCGCGAGTTTGTCGTTCACCGTGACCTTGACGTCCGGACTGTCGCCGCCGGTGATCTCGAACTCGGTCAGGTCGAACGAACCCGGCGTGTAGACGCCGTCGGTCGGGTAGGTGTAGCCGCCCGGCCCCTTGTCGTCGCCGGTCGGGTCCATGAACTTGACGCCTTCGCCCCGGGCCGTGCCCGCGAGCGCCAGGCCCACCGCCACCGCACAGATCGAAACGCGAGCGCTGGTCTTCATGTCTGTCACCCTCATGTTCAGCTCGTTGCACGTGCCCCTCTGCGGGGCGTGGTTCGTCATCCCTTCACGCCGCCGGCGGTGAGGCCGGAAACGAGGTATTTCTGCAGGAACAGGAACAGCACGACGACCGGGACCGACACGATGATCGACCCGGCCGCGAAATAACCCCACTGCGAGGTAAAGCCGCCGACGAAGAACTTGAGCCCCACCGGAGCGGTGTACTTCGCCTCCTCCTCGAGGAACGTGGCTGCGAGGATGAACTCGTTCCAGCCCGTCATGAACGAGAAGAGCGCGGTGACCGCGACCGCGGGCTTGGCGAGGGGCAGGATGATCCTGAAGAAGATCGTCTGCCGCGACGCGCCGTCCATGATGGCGGACTCCTCGATCTCGAGCGGGATCGTGTCGAAGTATCCCTTCAGCATCCAGACGCAGAAGGGTATCGCGGTCACGGAGTAGACGAGCACGAGGCCGAGGAAGGAATTTCCGAGCTTGAGCCAGCTCACGATGATGATGTAGAGCGGCACGAGCAGCAGCGTGCCCGGGAACATCTGCGAGACCAGGAACGACATCATGCCGGCGCGACGTCCCGGGAACCGGAAGCGCGAGAACGCGTAGGCCGCGGTGCAGGCGAGGAACACTCCGACCACGGTCGTGGCGAGCGCGACGATCGCGCTGTTGACGATCCAGCGCAGGAACGGCTGTTCCGTGAGCACGTCCGAGAAATTCGCGAGCGACCACTGCGCCGGCCAGGGCAGCACGGCGCGCAACCGGTCCACGAACCCCGGGTCCGGCGGCACGTCGGCGAACGCGAGGTTCTGCGTGCCCGAGAACGCGACGCTGATGACCCAGAGCACCGGGTAGATCGCGAGCAGCGTGAACGCGATCAGGAACACGTGCAGCAGCACGTGCGATCGATCGGCCCGTACCGCGGGGGTGCTCATGCGTTCACCGCCTCGGTCGCGCGGGTCACCCTGGTCTGGAACACGCCGTAGACGAGCAGGATCAGGAAGATCACGGTCGAGTACGCGGCCGAGTAGGCGTAGCGGTACTCCTCGAACGCGATCTTGTACGCCTTGGTGATCAGGATCTCGTTGGCCCCGGCCGGCTCGCCGCCCGAGACGAGGTAGATCACGTTGAACATGTTGAAGGTCCAGACGACCGAGAGGATCACCGCCGGCACCAGCGTGGGCTTCAGCAGCGGCAGCGTGATGCGCCAGAACTGCTGCGAGCGCGTCGCGCCCTCGACGGTCGCCGCCTCGTACATGTCCTGCGAGATCGACTGCAGGCCGCCCAGGATCACGACCATCATGAACGGGAAGCTGAGCCAGCCGTTGGTCGCGAGCCCCGTCATGAACGAGGAGAACACGCCGTCGAACCACGCGACCGGCTCGCCGCCGAACATCTGGATCGCCTGGTTGACCGCGCCGAACTGCTGGTGGAACAGCGCCTTCCAGATCAGCGCGGTGATGTAGTTCGGGATCGCCCACGGCAGGATCAGCAGCACGCGGTAGATCGCCTTGAACTTCAGGCCCGTCGTGTTGAGCGCGAGCGCGAGGATCATGCCGAGCGTGACGCCGAGGGCGACGTTCGTGGCCGTCCAGCAGATCGTGATGAACAGCGTCCAGTAGAAATTCTGGTAGTTGATCGCCCAGCCTTCGGCCGTCCGCCGCGCGACGTCGAAGTCGCCGAGGATGTCCGCGTAATTCTGCAGACCGACGAAGAGTTCGGTCAGCGGCTGGTTGGTGTTGAAGATGGTCTGGCCCGTGAACGACAGCGTGATGCCGTACGCGAACGGGAAGAACACCAGCACCAGCATGCCCACCATGGCGGGCGTGACGTACAGGTAGGCGTAGCGGTACTCGCTCACCGTCTCGCGCAACCTGTGTGCGAGCCCGAGCGCGAAGAACGCGAGGATCGCGATGCCGAGCAGCAGGTTGCCGCTGAACGCGCGGTCGAGCGGGGCCCGCATGCGGGCTGCGGCGGCGGCGCTCGCCCGATCGTCGACCGTGCCGTCCGCGCGCAGCAGGTTGCGCGGGCGCTGGAAGACGTCGACGTCCCACGGGTTCGCGGCGCCGTCGGCGCCGGTCACGGCACCGGAGGCCTGCGGGCCGAGCACCCGCGTACGCAGGTCCTGGTACTCCTGCGCCACGGCTTGGTTGCTGGCGGCGACCCTCGCTTCGGCTGCATCGATCGCGCGGCTCGAGTAGAACCACCACGTGGCCGCGAACAGCGCCAGCGCGACTCCGAAGGCGATCCAGCGCTGCGCCCGCGTCGACGGTGCGACGCCACGCTGGAACAGCAGCGCCAGCAACCAGAACGCGGCCACCGGCAGCACGACCAGCAGCGCCCACGGCATCGGTTTCGCCCCGGTGACGACCTCGGGCAGCGGACGTTCGTGCTGGACGATGCCGGCCACGGCGCCGTCGACGAGGTAGGGCACGGTGACGCGCAGGCGCCCTGCCGCCGGGCGGGCGACGTCGATCTGTGCCTTGCGGAACACGCCCTCCGAGGTGTTGGTGTCGATCGCGGCCCGCAGTTCCTGGCCGAGGTCGAACAGCCACTTTTCCTCGCGCGACAGCCGGCGCGGCAGTTCGCCGCGCAGGTCCGTCGCACGGGTCGACGCGAGCAGCCGGGCACCGCTCAGGCGAAGTACGAGCACGTGATCGTCGCCGGGCGAGGTCGCGACCCAGTCGGCCATGGCCGTCTGCAACGCCGCGGTGTCGTCGGGATTCCTCGCGACGAGCACCGCGACCGCTTCCGCGAGCGCGGACGCCTCGAGGATCGCCACGCGTCCCTGCGTCTGGGCCGTGACTTCCGCACCCGCCTGGCTCGCGAACCAGCGGCCGAGCAGCGCCATCGCGAGCAGCGCCAGCAGCAGGCCGAGTGCGGCCGGCTGCAGCAGGAACCGCCGCGCGCGCCGGGCCGGCGTGTCCGCCACCTCGTGCCGCACCGCGCGGATGTTGCCTGCGATCTGGTTCACGTCCCGGCGTCCGTTCAGCGGCCCTTGCGCAGCTTCGCGATGTTGCCCTTGACCGTCTCCTGCGCTTCCTTGAGCGCGGCCTCGGGCGTGGCCGAGCCCTTCACGATCTTGTTCATCGCCGTCGTCACGGGCGACCACATCAGCGTCATCTCGGCGTAATTCGGCATCGGCACCGCCGTATCGAGCTGCTTGCGGAAGCCCTGCAGCGTCGCGTTCTTCGCGACGCGCGGGTCCGCGTAGACGGCCTTGTTGGTCGGCAGCTGACCGCCCTCGAGCGCGAGCACGACCGCGGCGTCGGGCGAGACCAGGTGCTCGGCGAACTTGTAGGCCTGTTCCTTGTGCTGCGAGCCCGCCGAGACGTAGACGCCCTCGACCGTGAGCCAGGGCTTCATCGGCTTGTTGCCCGCCTCCGAGACGAGCGGCAGCGGCGCGATCGCGTACTTGACCTTGTCCTGCACCTCGCCGAGGAACCACGGGCCCGAGAACACGATCGGGGCCTTGCCCTCGTTGAACAGGCTCGCGATCAGCGTCGACGACGGGTCGGCCGGCAGGATGCCGTCCTGCTTGTACCACTTGAGCATCGTCTTGACGGCGGCGACGTTCTGCGGCGAATCGATGACGGGCGCCGCCCCCGACGCGAACACCTGGCCGCCGAACGCGTTCATGAGCGCGGCGTGGAAGAAGTAGTTGGAGTACTCGTACGCGAGGCCGAAGCGCCCGGTCGACGCGTCGGTCATGCCCTTGGCGAGCTTGACGAGTTCCGCGGTGGTCTTCGGCGGCGTCTTCACGAGCGCCGTGTTGTAGATCATCGCGATCGACTTGTAGTTGAGCGGCAGGCCGTAGACCGTGTCGCGATAGGTCATCGCCGTCATCATGCCGGGGACCAGCGACGCGGTCGTCTTGTCCTCGAGGAAGAAATCGATCGGCTCGATGGTCTGGCCGGCCTCGACCCATCCGCCGAGGCGGTCCTGCGCGAAGATGAAGACGTCCGGGCCCTTGCCGCGTGGCACGGCGGCCGTGATCTTGTCGGCGTACGCGTCGTAGGGCACCGCGAGCGTCTTGACCGCGATGTCCTTCTGTTTCGCGTTGAACTGCCCGACGACCTTCTCGAACGCGGCCTTTTCGTCGCCGCGATAGGCGTGCCACACGGTGATCTCGGTCGCAGCCCCGGCGG
>DASUYI010000031.1:0-4097 GCA_036377475.1 Steroidobacteraceae bacterium
CCCTGCTTTCATCACGACCACGGGCTTGACGCGGGCGGCCGCGCGCAGCGCGCTCATGAAGCGACGCGCGTCGGCGACCGCCTCCATGTACAGCATGATGCTGTCGGTCGCGCCGTCGCGAGTCAGGAAGTCGAGGATCTCGCCGAACTCGATGTCGTCGCCGACGCCGGTCGAGATCACCGTGGAGAACCCGACGTGGCGCGAGGCGGCCCAGTCGAGCATCGCGTTGCAGAGCGCGCCCGACTGCGACACGAATGCGAGTCGTCCCGGCTTGGGCAGCAACGGTCCGCACGAGGCGTTGAGATGCGTGTCGGTCCGGATCACGCCCAGGCTGTTCGGGCCGAGGAACCGGATGCCGTACCGTCGGGTCGCGTCGAGCAATTGCCGTTCGAGTTCCGCGCCACGCTCACCGCCCTCGCGGAAGCCGGCGGCAGCGATCACCGCGCCGCGTACGCCTTTCTCGCCGCACTGTGCGAGCACGTCGGGCGTCACGTCCGCGGGCGTGAGCAGGAACGCGAGGTCGACCGGACCCGGCAGGTCCCGCACGCTTGCGTAACACGGCTCCCCGGCGAGCGTCCCATGACGCGGATTCACGAAGTAAGCGTGACCCGTGAACCCGCCCTCGCGCAGGTTGCGCCGTGCGATGTCGCCCAGGGTGCCGGGAACGTCGCTCGCACCGACGATCGCGACGGACGACGGGTTCAACACGGCGGCGACACGTTTCGCGGTCATGGCCAAAGTGTACCCCGCGCGCCAGTCTTTCCACCGGGGTGCAGGGAACCCGCCGGATGGCGGATCATTGCGATCGACCGCACCGGAGATGCCGATGGCCGTCGCCTTCATCACGCATGCACACTGCCGGCTCCACGACATGGGACCCGACCATCCCGAGCGGCCTGCACGGCTCGACGCGATCGAGGACGAGTTGCACGTGCGTGGCCTGCACGACCTGCTGCTCCATCGCGAGGCGCCGCGCGCGGGTGTGGAGCACCTGCTGCGCGTGCATCCGCTGCACTACATCGAGGAGCTGGCCAAACGTTCGCCGGCCGAGGGACTCGTGCACGTCGACCCGGACACTTGGATGTGTCCTGACACGTTCGAGGCGGCACTGCGTGCCGCCGGCGCCAACGTGCTCGCCACCGACCTCGTGCTGACCGGCGAGGCTTCACGGGCCTTCTGCAACGTGCGCCCGCCCGGACATCACGCGGAGCGGGCGACGACGATGGGATTCTGCTTCTTCAACAACGTAGCAATTGCCGCGCGTCACGCGCTCGACCACCACGGGCTCGCACGGGTCGCGGTGCTCGACTTCGACGTGCACCTGGGCAATGGCACCGAGGACGTGCTCAAGGACGACGAGCGCGTGCTGCTGTGCTCGTCGTACCAGTACCCGCTCTGGCCCAACCTGAATCCGCCGACCGTGCCAGGCCGCGTCGTCAACTGCCCGTTGCCCGCGGGCAGCGGCAGCGATGCATTCCGGCGGGCGGTGACCGATCACTGGCTGCCCGCGCTCGATGTCTTCCGGCCGCAGCTGGTGCTGATTTCCGCGGGCTTCGACGCACACGCGGCCGACGACATCGCGACGCTCCGGCTCGCGACGAGCGACTATGGCTGGGTGACCGAGGCGGCGTGCGCGATCGCGGCGCGTCAGGCCCACGGCCGCATCGTGTCCACGCTCGAAGGCGGCTATGACCTCACCGCGCTCGCGGCGAGCGCCGCGACGCACATCGAGCGACTGATGCTGGCGTGATCCTCAACCCACCAGGCCCGTCGCCCACGCTAGCACAGCGTCGTTGCCGGCGAAAAAGCCTCCTCGTGCTGTCGCGGTGCGGTCGTGCGGCGACTGCCGCGGTACAGGTCGAACAACAGCAGCCGGCACGGGATGCTGCCGTTCATGAGTTCGACCGTACGTCGGGGTTTGAGGCCGATTGTCCGGTACGGCGATGCCTCCGCGGCGAGGATCGCCGCGCTCCAGCCCGCAAACCGCTGCTTGAGCACGTCACCCACCTCGGCATAGAGGCGACGCACCTGGTCTTCGTCGCCGCCGATGCGATCGCCGTAGGGCAGGTTCGTCACGAGGACGCCGTGTCCGGCCGGCGGCTCGACGTCCTGCACGCGCGCGGTCTCGAACCGGACGTAGCGCTCGACGCGCGCCTTCAGTGCGCTCTTGCGCGCCATGTCGACGTAGCGCGGCTCGATGTCGGACGCGATCAGCGGCGCCGGCGGCGCGTCGAGCTTTTCGGCCCGAACGCGATCCTGCGTCTCGCGCCAGAGCGCGCGGTCGAAGTCGGCAAGCCACTCGAAGTGGAACTCGCCCTTGCGACGGTGAATCTGCGGCGCCTTGCGGACGGCGATCGTCGCGGCCTCGATCGCGAGCGTCCCGCTGCCGCACATCGGATCGAGGAACGGCTGCGTGCCGTCGTAGCCCGCGATCCGCAGTATCGCCGCGGCGAGCGTCTCCTTGAGGGACGCCGGGTGTCCTGCCTCGCGGTAGCCGCGCTTGTGCAACGACTTGCCCGCGGTGTCGAAGCTGAGCGCACACCGGCCGCGCGAGAGGTGCGCCACGATCACGACTTTCGGATCGCCCGTGTCGACGCGGGGCGGCGACTTGCCGGCGGCCGCAAACGCCTCGCGCACGCCTTCCCGCACCTGCGTGACGACCTGCTTCGCCGTCATGGCCCCGTTGGCTTCGACGCCCACCGTCTCGACCATGAACCCGTGCCGTGCATCGAACCACTCGGGCCAGTGCAGGCGCCGCACCTGCGAGTGCAGCATCGGCGCGGAGTGCGCGGGCACCTCCTTCACGACGCGCAGCAGCCGACTCGCGGTGCGCAGTCGCAGGTGCAGTTCGTAGCCGAGCGCCGGCGTGGCCTCGAATTCGATCGCGCGAAACAGGAACCGCAGGTCGACCGCCCCGAGTTCACGGAGTTCGGCCGCGAGCACCGGCTTGATCTCCTCGGGACAGGTCGCGATCAGTCGCAAGAGGCTCGGTCCCGGCGGACGCGCCGGCGCCCGCCCGTCGTTCAGTCGGCCTTGGCCCGGTGCAGCGACAGCGCCAGCGATCCGTCCTCCCGGCGCAACTCGAGCCGGTCACCGTCGACTCTGGCGCTTGCGACGCTCCGGAGCGCGGCGACGAATGCGCGCTCCTGTTCCATCACGCCCGGTTGCAGGCAGGCCATGCGCGTGAGCGCGGGCTCCTCGATGCGCAGCGCATCGCCGTCCGCGACGTAGCGCGCGCTGTATCGGTTGCAGCCGGCGACGCCGCTGACACGCCCCTCGGCATCGAATTCGAGCGTGACTTCGGTTCCCTGCACGACGCTGGCCATTGCGCCCCGGCCCGTGTCGATGCCGCTGGCGAGCCACGCGCTGCCCGGGAGTGGCGGGACGCTCGCCTCGGGCCCGGTCATGCACGCGGTCAGGAGCGCCAGGCCCGCAATCGCGGCGACTCGCGGATGGATGGGCATTCGCATCGGCGGAGTGCTCCAGTGTCGATCGGTCGCTCCCTCGCTCCCAGTCTAGACGACCGACGGAGCGGTCACCCGGCGACCTTCTGCGCGAGCACGCCGTCGCCTCGGAGTTCCGTCCTGAAACCCTCGACGCGGAGCCGCCGGGCAACCTCGTTCGGGACGTCACGGCCGGTCGTGAGCTTGTTCGGCGTGCCAGTGTAGTGGAACAGGCGACCGCCTGGCCGCAGCACGCGTGCGAGCTGCGCGTAGAACTCGGAAGAGTAGAGCTCGCCGGCGATGCCGAACCGCGGCGGGTCGTGCAGCACGGCGTCGAACGCGGCGTCGGGCAGGTCCGGGAGGCGTGCGACGACGTCGCCGTGCACGAGCTCGAGCCGCCGCGGCGGGTCCTTGCGTTTCAGTCCGCCGAACAGGAAAACCGCCGGCACGCCGAGCGAGACGGACACGATCGGCTGCGCGAAGTCGCGCTCGTCCTTGTCTTGGTGCAACGTCAGGCGCGCGCCGGGCTCGTAGCGATTGACGAGGCACGCGTCGGGCGCGAAACCGTCGAACCCCGCCGCGACGGCTGCGTTGCCTGCGAGCGCGAGCACTACGGCCGGCAGCGCCGGCCAGGGCGCGCCGCTGTCGGGATCT
>DASUYI010000032.1:0-4465 GCA_036377475.1 Steroidobacteraceae bacterium
GGGGCTCTGGCCGGTGTAGCCGATCGTCCACATGCCGCGGTTGTATTCGTGGACGATGTCCTCGATGAGCGGCTCCTCGCCGTTGACCTTGATGTTCTTGCAGAGCTGCTCCGCGAAGCCGAGCTTCTTCGCGAACTTGTACATGATCGTGTGGTCGGGCAGCGACTCGAACAGCGGGTCGATGATCTTCTCGCGCCACTGGATCGAGCGGTTCGACGCCGTGACCGTGCCGTAGGTCTCGAACTGCGTCGCGGCCGGCAGCAGGTACGTGTCGTTCTTGCGATCCGACATCACCGCGGAATGCGTGGGGTACGGGTCGACGATGACCTGGAGTTCCAGCGCCTCCATGGCCTTCTTCATTTCGTAGCCGCGCGTCTGGCTGTTGGGCGCGTGGCCCCACATGAACATGGCCTTGAGCGGCGCCTTCTGCGCCATGTTCTCGGCCGGCTCGAGCACGCCGTCGATCCAGCGCGAGACCGTGATGCCGCGCAGGAACATCGAGGGCGTCTGCTCCTTGCCTTCCTCGTAGCTCGCCGGGTCGAACCGTGCCTTGAGCCACTCGTAGTCGATCTGCCACACGTTGGCCCAGTGCTTCCAGGCGCCCTCGGCCAGGCCGTAGTAGCCGGGCAGCGAGTCCGCGAGCACGCCGAAATCGGTCGCGCCCTGCACGTTGTCGTGACCGCGGAAGATGTTGGCGCCGCCGCCAGCCACGCCGACGTTGCCTAGCGCGAGCTGCAGCACGCAGTAGGCGCGTGTGTTGTTGTTGCCGATCGTGTGCTGGGTGCCGCCCATGCACCAGACGATCGTGCCGGGGCGGTTCTCGGCCATCGTCTGCGCCGCGCGCTTGACCTCCTCGGGCGGCACGCCCGTCACGTCCTGCACGACCTCGGGCGTCCACTTCGCGACTTCGGCACGGATCTGGTCCATGCCGAACACGCGCTGCGCGATGAACTCCTTGTCTTCCCAGCCGTTCTCGAAGATGTGATAGAGCACGCCCCAGATCAGCGGTACGTCGGTGCCGGAGCGCAGGCGGATGTACTGGTCGGCGTGCGCGGCCGTGCGCGTGAAGCGCGGGTCGACGACGATCAGCTTGCCGCCGTTTTCCTTGCCACGCAGGATGTGCTGCATCGCGACCGGGTGCGCCTCGGCGGCGTTGCTGCCGATGAAGAACATCGACTTGCACAGGTGCATGTCGTTGTAGGAGTTCGTCATCGCGCCGTAGCCCCAGGTGTTCGCGACACCGGCCACGGTCGTGGAGTGGCAGATGCGCGCCTGGTGGTCGACGTTGTTCGAGCCCCAGAGCGCCGCGAACTTGCGGAACAGGTAGGCCTGTTCGTTCGAGAACTTGGCCGAGCCGAGCCAGTACACGGAGTCGGGGCCGTCCTTTTCGCGGATCGCGAGCACCTTAGCGCCGATCTCGTCGATCGCCTGGTCCCACGAGATGCGCGTCCACTTCCCGTCGACCTTCTTCATCGGGTACTTGAGCCGCTTGTCGCCGTGCCCGTGCTCGCGGACCGATGCACCCTTGGCGCAATGCGCGCCGAGGTTGAGCGGCGAGTCGAAGTCCGGTTCCTGCCCCGTCCACACGCCGTTCTGCACTTCGGCGATGACGCCGCAGCCGACCGAACAGTGCGTGCACACCGAGCGCTTGAGGACCACGTCGCCCTCGGCGGCCTCACCCGACGCCGCGTCCGCGCGACGCATCATGCGCATCGACAACGTCGTCGCCACGGCGGCGCCGCCGGCCGCGATGCCGGTGCCGCGCAGGAAAGTGCGTCGATCGACGGTCCGGCCGAGCAGAGCTCCGCCGCTGTTCTGCGCGTTCGCGCCGGAGGGTTGGGCCTGTTTCTTGACCAGCTTCATCGCCGAGTCTCCCCGTTGCAATCTGTAAGAGCGTCCGCCGCCGGACGCTGCGGGACGCGTCAGATACGCGCCTTGTCGTAATACTTCGAAACGTGTGCCGTCACGCGGTAACCGGTGGGGCGTTTCGCCGTCGACGCCGGCTTCGCAGCCGATGACGCCACGGCCGGGCCCGCGGAACTCGCCACCGCCGCGAGGCCACCGGCCGCCGCGAGGTCGCGCAGGAACTTGCGGCGCTGGGTTCGGGTCTCGCCTGGATCGCGCTTCATGCTCGTGTGTCCTCAGTTGGATGACGTCGTGCCGGCCGCCGGGATGCTCACCCCGAACGCTTCCGACTCGACGCCGATGAATTGCTCGCCGAGTTGGCCGACGGCGCGGTAGAAGCGCGCCGACTCGGCTTGCTGCAGGTCGCGGAAAAACTTCGCCATCCACGGTTCGAGGTGGCGCGCGAAAAAGGCGTGCTGCTCCTCGAGCGGCACCGGCTCCTCGCCCAGGATCAGCAGCGCCATCGTGTCGCAGAGCGCGGCCGCGTGGTCCTCGGGTTCGACGACGCCCGGCTGGCGTTCGATGCCGAGCGCGCGCAGGTCGTTGCGCAATTGCGCCAACGGCTGTTCCATCAGGAACCCGGTCAGGTACCAGGAGCCGTAGGGGACGACTTCGCCGCGACCGAGCCCGATGAACAGCGCTTCGTATTCGGGTCGAAGCTCGCTCGGCTCCGCACGCGTCGCGGCGACGGCGAGCATTTCCCAGGACGCCGCCAGCAGGCTCGTGTCACCCGGCTCCGGTGCGGCGCCGCGGAGGGACCCGAGCAGGGCCGCATCGGGCGGGCCGGCCAGCAGGTGACCCAGCAACGTGTAGACCTGGCCGCGAGCGCGGTCTTCGTCGACGAGAGCCGTCACGGGCATCTCGCGAAAGTCGCAGGGCGCGGTCGACGGGACGGGCATCGATGAGTCACGAGGTCCTGAACCAAACGATCCGAAGCAAGATACGGGCCAACTATTTCGTCCCACAATTTCATACCACGGGACGGTGCGATCCGAGCAAACGCCCAGAATGCGATCCGCGCTGCGACATTTTGTCCACGACTAGTCAAAATGGGCCAGTCGTCAACGTGAGCGACGGGCTTCGGCCGTGAACATGTCGCGCACCCGGCAGTCCTCGCACATCTCGAGCCGGCGGCGCGCTTCGGGCGTCTGGAACATCCAGTGGCCCTCGAGCTTGCGCGTGACCTTGTCGAGCATCTTGCGGGTGGCGAACGGCTTGCCGCAGGCGACGCAGCACACGGGCTGCTCCTCGTGCAGCGTGCGCGGACGCTCGCGAGCCTCGGCGTCGTGCACGAACCGGGCCTGCAGCGTGATCGCGTCCTCGGGACAGGTCCGCTCGCAGAGCCCGCACTGCACGCAGTTCCACTCGCGGAAGTTGAGCTGCGGCAGGCCGCGGCCGTCCTGCAGCGCGTGCGTGGGGCACGACGACACGCAGCTCATGCAGAGCGTGCAGGCGTTCGGGTCGACGCGGACGTCGCCGAACGGCGCGCCGCGATCGAGCAGCGTGATCCGCTTGGAGGCGGGTGCGTGGGCCTGCAGGTGCAGCAACGCCAGCCGCAGCGATCCCCGCTTGTCCCCGCCCGGCGTCGCAAAGGTCGCCGGCTGCCCTGCCTCACCCGTGGGCAGCGTCGACAGGGCCTGCCTCGTCGCCGCCGGCTGGTCGCTGTTCGCAATTCGCAGGCGGTCCTCCCGATACCCCATGCCACCGAGGATGGCTCGCGCGGTTGCAAGCTGTTCCTGCAGCGCACCGACCAGCTGCGGCGGGGTGCGATCGCAGGTGAGCACCACGACGGCCTCGGCGCCGTACGCCAGGCAGCCGAGCCACACGTCCATGCCGACCGACCCGATTTCCTCGAGCGTCACCGGCAGCACGTGTTCGGGCATCGCCCCAGCGAGTCCTTGCGCGAGCGCTTCGCCGGAGGCTTCGTCGTGAAACAGCACGCTCGGCGTCGCGCCGCCGTCCTCGCGATAGTCGCGCAGCAGCTGGCGCAGGCCCGTGAGCAGGTCGCCGGGCCGCGGATACGCATACGTCATCGCCCCGCTCGGACAGGCCGTGGCGCAGCCCCCGCCGCCCTGGCACAGGTACGGGTTGACGGCCACGGTCTCGCCGATCGAAACGATCGCCTCGGCCGGGCACACGTCGATGCATCGAGTGCAACCGCGCTTGCCGCTGCGACCGTGCGCGCAGATCTCGGGGTTGTAGTTGAAGTACTTCGGCTTCTCGAACTGGCCGCGCATCTGCGGCAGCACTTCGAGCAACGCCGTGCGCGCGGTCTCGTCGGCGCCCGGCGCGTAATATCCGAGCGGCAGCATCGCCTGCCGCAGCAACGGCGTCGCCTGCAGGTCGACGACGAGGTCGAAACGGTCGACGGCCGGCGTGAGCAGCGCACCGAGGCTCCGGTTCGTGCCGGCCCCGAGCAGCGCGACTTCGAAATCGCCGAGCGCGCCACGCACCAGCGGCCGGCCACCGCGAACGACGAAGGTGCCGTCGATCCTGTCGACGTCCGGAGCGCCGTCGCCCGGCACGAGCACGCAGCAGTCGAGCTGGCCGGCAAGCGCAC
>DASUYI010000033.1:0-5193 GCA_036377475.1 Steroidobacteraceae bacterium
GGACCCGCTGCAGAACATCCACTGGGTCACGCCGGAAGGCGGCGGCGGGCCGAACTACTCGTCGATGTAGGCGCGCAGCGCGTCCCCCGGGCAATCGCCCGGCCTCCGCAGGGCCGTTCGGGCCAGAATCGGTTCGCCGGGCCGTCCGCGGCAGGGACGCCGCGGCCGGAGCCCCCATGGATGGGTTTACGGCGTCCCGGCGGACCGTGTTGTGGACCGGGCGGCCGTGCCGTCGGATTTCTTGTCCGCGGCTTGCCGCGCTTCGATCAACGCGGCGCCATGCGGATCGCGCCGTCGAGACGCACCGTCTCGCCGTTCAGCATCGTGTTCTCGAGGATCTGCTGCACGAATTGCGCGTACTCGGCCGGCTGCCCAAGCCGCGGCGGGAACGGCACCTGCTTGCCGAGCGACGCCTTGGCCTCTTCCGGCAGCGCCGCGAGCAGCGGTGTCTCGAAGATGCCCGGAGCGACGGTCATGACGCGGATGCCCGAGCTCGACAGGTCGCGCGCCATCGGCAGCGTCATGCCGACGATGCCACCCTTCGACGCGGAGTACGCCACCTGGCCGACCTGTCCGTCATATGCCGCGACGGACGCCGTCATCACGATCACGCCACGTTCGCCCGCCGCGTTCGGCGCGTTCTGCTGCATCAGCACGGCCGCCTGCACCGAGACGAGAAACGAGCCGACGAGGTTGATCTCGATCACTTTGCGGAAAAAGTCCCCCGGCATCGGCCCTTCCTTGCCGACGAAGCGCTTCGGCGTGCCGATGCCGGCGCAGTTGATCGCCGCGTTGAGTCCACCCATGGCCGCGGCGGCCGCCTTGACCGCCTCGGTCACGGCCGGTTCCGACGTCACGTCCACTCTGTGGAAGGACGCAGCCGGTCCCAACGCTTGCAACGCCGACGCACCGGCCTGTTCGTTGACGTCGAGGAGCGCCACTTTGCCACCCCCGCGCACGATCATTCCTGCGGTCGCCAAGCCGAGGCCCGATGCGCCGCCGGTGACGATGGCGCGGACGTCCTGGATCTGCATCGCTGGTCTCCCCGCGAGTCGGTGTCTCGTTCTCGTGCCTAGAGCCGCAGGCCGCCGTCCACGTCGACGCTGCGACCCGTGAAGAAGTCGTTCTCGGCGATGAACAGCGCGGTGTGGGCGATCTCCGCGGGCAGGCCGAGTCGCTTCAAGGGCACCGGTGCGGTCACTTTGTCGAGCATCTCCGCCGGCATGCTGGCCAGCAGGTCGGTGCGGACGAACCCCGGCGCGATCGCGGCGGCACGGATGCCGAAGCGTGCCAGTTCCTTCGCCCAGGTCACGGCCAGCGCGGTCACGCCCGATTTCGCGGCGGAGTAGTTGCTCTGGCCGGCGTTGCCGGCCTTCGAGATGCTCGCGATGTTGATGATCACGCCGCCCTCGCCGAACTCGATCATGCGCCCCGCCGCCTCGCGTCCGCACAGGAACACACCGGTCAGGTTGACGTCGATGACCGCCTGCCACTGCGCCAGCGACATCCTGGAGACGACGGCGCCGTCCTTGACCTTGACCAGCAGCGCGTCCTTGATGATGCCCGCGTTGTTGACCAGTACGTCGAGCCGGCCGTGCGCCGCGGCGACCTCGTCGAACGCACGGATCACGTCGTCTTCGTTCGCGACGTTGAGCGCGTGGGCGCTGATCCTGGATCCGTTATTCGCGAGTTCCGCCCGCGTCGCCTCGAGCTCCGCTTCATTGAGGTCGAGCAAAGCGACGCCCGCGCCGCGCCCCGCGAACACGCTCGCGATCTCCTTGCCGATGCCGCGCGCGCCGCCCGTGACGACGACGACCTTGCCTTTCAAGTCCACGCTGCCGTGTCCCGTCTCAGGGCAGCTCGATCGCGACCGCGCAGGCTTCGCCGCCACCGATGCACTGCGTTGCCACGCCGCGACGCAGGCCGCGCTTGCGCAACGCGTGGATCAGCGTCGTGATCAGCCGCGCACCGGTGGCGCCGATCGGGTGACCCATCGCGCAGGCGCCGCCGTTCACGTTGACGCGTTCGTGGGGCAACCCGAGGTCCTTCATCGAGGCCATCGCGACGCACGCGAACGCCTCGTTGATCTCATAGAGGTCGACGTCCGTCGTCCGCCAGCCGGCGCGGTCGAGTGCCTTCTGGATCGACGGCCCCGGCGCCGTCGTGAACCACTCGGGCGCGTGCGCGTGGCTCGCATAGGAGACGAGCCGGGCGATCGGTTTCGCGCCGGCCGCGGCCGCAGCGGACTCGCTCGCGAGCACGAGGACCGCGGCGCCGTCGGAAATCGACGACGACGAGGCGGCCGTGACGGTGCCGTCCTTGCTGAACGCCGGCTTCAGATTCGGGATTTTCGCGACGTCGACCGTGAACGGCGTTTCGTCCCGATCGACGAGTTGCTCGCCCTTGCGGGTCTTCACCGAGACCGGCGCGATCTCCGCCGCGAAGTCGCCGTCGTTGACCGCACGCTGCGCGCGCCGTACCGACTCGGCCGCAAACGCGTCCTGGTCGTCGCGGGTAAACCCGTATTTCGCGGCCGTCGCGTCCGCGAAACAGCCCATCGCCTTGCCGTCCCACGGACTCTGCAGGCCGTCGAAGAACATGTGGTCGTAGATCTCGCCGTGACCCATGCGGAAACCGCCGCGCGCCTTGGTCAGCAGGTACGGCGCATTGGTCATCGACTCGAGACCGCCTGCGAGCATGGTTCGCGTCGAACCGGCGCGAATCTGGTCGGCCGCCATCATCACGGCCTTCATGCCAGAGCCGCACATCTTGTTGATCGTGGTGGCCGGCACGCCCAGCGCGATTCCGGCGCCGACCGCCGCCTGGCGCGCCGGGGCCTGGCCGAGCCCGGCCGGCAGCACGCAGCCGAAGATCACTTCGTCGATCGCATCGGGTGCGAGGCCGGCGTCGGCGAGCGCAGCTTTCGCGGCAACGGCTCCGAGTTGCGTCGCGCTGACCGAAGCGAGCACGCCCTGGAAGGCGCCGATCGGCGTGCGGCGGGCCGCAAGGATGACGAGGGGTTCAGACATGGTGGCCGTCCTCTGTTCGGAAACGTCGGGGGCAGAACGCAAGGGGTGGGCGATAGTACGCTGCGGTCTTTTTGCAGCGCAAGACGACCGCGTCCCGACCGCCCGCGATCAACCGGGTGCGCCGCCCTTGCGATGCGTCCTGGGGCGGGGGGCGGGCGGCGCCAGCGCCGGGCGCGGCGCGAGCCCGTGCTCCAGGAAATGCACGAACGCCTCCGCCACCTGCTCGGGCGACAGCGAGCGTCCGGCGCGGTACCAGTGCGCGATCCAGTTGAGCGCCCCGGCGATCGCGAACGCCGCGAGCTTGGGGTCCTGCACGGCAATCGACCCGTCGGCGATGCCGGCCTGCAGCAGCCTGCGGATGCCGCGGTCGATCTCGGACTTGAGGGCCTTGACCTCTGCGCTCAGGTCACGGCCCAGGTCCTGGTGTTCGGCGCGTACCATGCACCAGCCGTACTCGGACGCGATCGCGACCGCGTAGTCGCGGATGACCTCGCGCAGACGCTCTCGGCCGGTGCCGGTCGTCGTCTCGGCGCGGCGCAGCGCGGTGCGGATCGGTTCGAGCCCCGCCCGGAAACACTCGAACAGCAGTTGTTCCTTGTTCGAGACGTAGTAATAGACGGTCGGCTTGGTCACGCCCAGGGCGGCCGCGATGTCGTCGAGCGACGTGTTGTGATACCCGTGCTCGTCGAAGGCGCGCGCCGCCGTACGGATCACGGCGTCGCGTTTCGAGCCGTGATCGCGCCGGCGCCGCCGGCCACGCCAGGGGTCGGCGGGATCGACTGCGGCGGGGCGGGCAGGGGGCCGGGATGCATCCGCCATCTGGTGGAACCGATTGACTGGCGAGGGGACCCTAATCATACTGCGTGGTAGAATTCTACTCAAGAGTAGTATCCGCAACAGTACTATCCGTCGGGGCGGTGGCCCCGGCCGTTGACCGATCGCAGGAGACGCGACATGTCCGGACGAACGACGGCGCAGCAGCGCGGCAGCGAGACCACCCGACAAGCGGCCGCCGCGGCCAGCGACCAGGCTCCGCTGCGCTTCGTCAGTGCGGCCTCGCTGTTCGACGGCCACGACGCCGCGATCAACATCATCCGGCGCCTGCTGCAGGCCCACGGCGCCGAAGTGGTGCACCTGGGCCACAACCGGAGCGTGGCCGACATCGTGCGGGCCGCGATCCAGGAAGACGCGGACGGTATCGCGTGCAGTTCCTACCAGGGCGGGCACGTCGAGTACTTCAAGTACATGGTCGACATGCTGCGCTCGCTGCAGGCCGGGCACATCCGCATCGTCGTGGGCGGCGGCGGCACGATCGCGCCGCACGAGGTCGAGGAACTCGAGGCCTACGGCGTCGAGCGCATCTACACGCCCGAGGACGGGCGCAAGCTCGGCCTCGACGGCATGATCGACGACGTGTTCACCCGCGTGCGCCGTGCGCGCCGGCCGGCGTTCGAGTTCGGCCCGGTCGGCCCCCGTGACCACCAGCAGATCGCTCGCACGATCTCCGCGATCGAGCACGGCGAGGAGGACGCTGCCCTCCGCGAGACGTTGCGTCGCGCGGTCGCCCGCAGTGCGAAGAAGGCGCCGGTGGTCGGTATCACGGGCACCGGCGGCGCCGGCAAGTCGAGCCTGACCGACGAGCTGCTGATGCGCTTCGTGCGCCATTTCCCCGATCGCAGCATCGCCGTGGTCGCGATGGACCCGACACGCCGCCGCAGCGGTGGCGCGCTGCTGGGGGATCGTATCCGCATGAACTCGCTCGCGGCCGAGCAGGTGTTCATGCGCTCGCTCGCGACACGGCGGCAGAACCTCGCGACGAGCGCGGTGCTTGCGGACGTGCTGAACCTGCTGCGCTACGCCGGCTTCGACCTGGTGGTCGTCGAGACGGCCGGCATCGGCCAGAGCGACTCAGAGATCGTCGACCTCGTGGACGTGCCGATGTACGTCATGACGAGCGAATATGGCGCCGCGAGCCAGCTCGAAAAGATCGACATGCTCGACTTCGCCGACCTCGTTGCGCTGAACAAGTTCGAGAAGCGCGGCGCCGAGGACGCACTGCGCGACGTGCGCAAGCAGTGGCGCCGCAACCGTGTCGAGTTCAAGGCGCCGGACGAGCAGGTGCCGGTGTTCCCCACGATCGCGAGCCGCTTCAACGACCCGGGCG
>DASUYI010000034.1:0-2861 GCA_036377475.1 Steroidobacteraceae bacterium
CGCGCGCAGCACCTGCTTGCCCCATGCCGGCGAGCGGATGTCCGTGACCGTCGGAAACCGGCAGCCCAGCACGGTCGAGAAGTCGACGATGCGCCGGTGCAGTCGTCGGCTCAGCCAGGGCGCATCGGTGTGACACCAGTAATCCACCCACGCGGGCTCGGACCATTGGTCCGGCGTCGTGGGATAGACGACCGGTCGTCCGTGCGTGTCGCGCAGCGTCGTCGGTGCGCGTGTCGTGCGCACGTTCGCGCCGGGTCGCTGCGGCGGCAATGGCGTGTAGACGTAGATCATGACCTCCGTCGCCGGGAACTCGCGCTTGATCGAGCGGATGAAGTCGAACGTCTTCTCGGTTTCGCCCTCCGGATCGTCGGGCGGCGCGACCATGAACGAGAGCTCCGGGATCACGCCGTGACGATGACAGACCTCGACGGCTTCCAACGTCTGGCTCGAGCGCGTGCCCTTGCGGACGTCGTGCAGCATCTGGTCGCTGGGCGATTCGGCGCCGATGTAGGCCATGCGCAGCCGGCTCCTCCGCACCAGCTTCCACGTCGCTCCGGAGAGGTTGACCAGCGCGTCGGACCGGGCAAAGCACCACCACGGCAGCTGCAACCGGGCCAGGACCTCGAGCAGCGGCACCGTGTCGACTTCGCGGTCGAAGAAGTTGTGATCGTAGAACTGGATCGCATCGCAGCCGTAGCGGTCCCGGAACCAGGTCAGGTCCTGCTCGAGGCGTTCGGACGGCGGCAACGCGGTCTTGCCGCCTCACATGGCGGCGACGCCGCAGAACGTGCAGCGGAAGCGGCAGCCGAGCGCCGCCTGGTGGCCCACCGTGCGGCGGCCGAGATATGTCCGGCCGAGGTATTGTGCGGGATTGTCGAGCCGGTCGTAGGGCAGTCGCACCGCAAGCGGCGCCGTCGAAAACGCGCGGTCACGGTTGTGGACGACCTCGCCGTGCCTGCGCCAGGTCAGGCCGTCGATCGCCGCGAGCGCTGCCGCATCGGCCGCGAACATCGCGTCGAGCAACTCGCGCAGCGCGACTTCGCCTTGCCCGCGGACGACGTAATCGACGTAATCCGAATTCAGGCTCACCTCGGGACACAGCGTCGGGAAGTAACCGCCCCAGACGATCGGGACGGCCGGAAATTGCGCGCGGATCGCCTTCGAGACGGCGACGGCGGTCGGCACCTGCGGGCCGCCCATCACGGTCACGGCGACGGCGGCGATCGTCCCGCTCGCGAGCGACTGCAGCGCGGTGTCGATGAACTGCCGGTCGACGTTGCCGTCGAGGATCTGCGTCGCGTAGCGGCCGTCGAGCGCGGTCGCGAGGCTCAGGACCGCCAGCGGAAAGCGCGCGTGGCGACGCTTGGTGATCGTCGGGTTGATCAGCAGGATGCGCCGCGGTCCACTCATGACAGCTGCGGCTCCGTCTGGTCGTGGGTGATGCCTTGCTTGAAGGCCTCGATCCGCGCGTACTTTTCGCGTGACACCCAGGGCCCGGGCAGCCCCTCGACGTAGTCGAACGTGGACCAGTCCTCCAGCGTGTCCGGCAGGCGATAGCCGCGCGCGACCGCCTCGGTGACGATCGCGCTGCCCGGGTAGGGCTTGAAGTAGAAGATCGGCGTCGTGAAGTCGGGGCTCATGGCCCGCAGCCGCCGGGAGGCCGCGAGCGTCGCCGTGACGCTTTCGTCGCTCTCGTCGGGGAAGCCGACGATGAACGGAAAAATGCCCGCGATGTCGTGGTCCCGCATCATCCCTGCGGTGTGGAACACCTGTTCGATCGTGATGTCCTTGCGGATGCGCTTCAGCATTTCGTTCGAGCCCGATTCCACGCCGACGAGCAGCCGGCGCAACCCCGACTGCTTGCACCGCACCCACGTGTCGTCGGGCAAGCGGACGCCCTGGTCGGCGCGCATCGTGGCTGCCCACGTGAACGTCCGGCCGGATTCGACGATGCCGTCGGCCATGGCCTGCACGCGTTCGCGTCGCGTGAAGAACGTCTCGTCCTGGAAATTGACGTCGTCGAAACGGTAGCGCTGCCACAGTTCGCCGAGGCGCAAGCCGATCGCATCGGGGTCGAGCCCCACCCACTTGCGCCCGTAGACGAACGGGTCCGAACAGAACGCGCAGCGGAAGTTGCAGCCCTGCGACGTGATGAAGTCGAGCTGACGTCGCTCCTTCAGTTCGTAGTAGCGCGCCACCGGGATCAGCCGGTAGTCGTGCGCCCGGAACAGGTTGACCGGCCGCAGCGGACGCGCGGGGTTCTGCAGGATCCGGTTGCCCGCGCGACGCACCGTGCACCCGGCGCAGCCTTCGAGCCCACGGCCCTCGGCGAGACGTGCGACGATTTCCGCGAAGGTTTCTTCGCCCTGGCCCTGCACGCTCACGTCGACCGCGGGCTCGTCCAGGCACTCGTGCGCGAACATCGAGGGGTGCCAGCCGCCCCAGACGATCGGCAGCTGCGGCCGCCGCCGCTTGACGGCGCGCGACACCGCGAGCGCGTCCGAGATCGGCGCGCCGGTGAGGACCGTGACGCCGAGACACAGCGCCTCGTCGAGGTGCGGCTCGAGGGCGGCGATCGGATCCGCGTCCAGCCGGCCGTCGACGATGACGATCTCGTATTGTTCGGGGTCGAGGGCGGAACCGATCGCGAGCAACGCGAGCGGCATCGTGAAGAACACCGCCTTCGGGTTGTACAGCACGATCTTCAACCGCGCGCGCTCGTGCAGTGCGTCGATCACGCGGCCCTCCACGCAGTCTGCGGTAACTCGAGACCCGGCTCGTCCACGCCTGCGCTCGCCAGTCGGTCGGCCAGTGCGCGATCGAGCGCCTTGCCCCGCCCGTCGACCGTCACGTCGAGCCAC
>DASUYI010000035.1:0-3820 GCA_036377475.1 Steroidobacteraceae bacterium
CCCGCGGCTCCGTCCATTCGTAGGCGGAAACTCACATCGGCTGAGCGAAGCTCCCGACCACCGGGCGGAGCGGCAACCGCTCCCGCGACCCATGGTCGGCGAGTGATACATGATCAACGAAAACGGTGCGAATTTTCCGCCCGTCCAGGACAGACCCCGGACACCGGACCACGTGATGCATCGAATCGCGAGGACCCCGCGCTTCGGCTCGCCTTCGTCCCCCGAAGCAAGCCCCGCCGTGTCCGCTCACCAGGCCTCCAGCCGCATGACCCCTCTGTCCCATCGAGACCGGCGTGAACGCGGGCAGCAGCCGCTGCGCGTGCTGCTGGTCGAGGATTCGCCCCTGCTGGTCCAGCGCATCTGTGAGCTGGTCGAGGACCTGCCCAACATCGAACTGGTCGGCACGGCCGGTTCCGAGCCCGAGGCCGTGGCGCGCCTCGACGCCGGAGACGTCGACGCCGTGATCCTCGACCTGCAGCTGCACACCGGCAGCGGCTTCGGCGTGCTGCGCGCCCTGCAGCGCCGGGCCACCGGGCCGGCCGTCATCGTGTTCACGAACTTCGCCATCGGTGCGTATCGGGAGACTGCATTCGCTCTCGGCGCCCGGCACTTCCTCGACAAATCGCGCGACTACGATCGCCTGCCGGCTGTCCTGCAGGAATTGTCGGATTCGGTGCAATAGCCCCGGCCGGCTCGGGGCGGTCACCCGGAGTCTTTTGCAGTAATTGCTCGCCCCGTTGTCGTTCTTACATCGGAGTCATCGATGAATTGGGAAACCGTGCTGGGCACCTGGACACAACTGCGCGGGCGCATTCGCATGCAGTGGGGCAAGCTGACGGACGACCAGCTCGACGTGATCGAGGGCCGCCGGGACCTGCTGCTCGGCAAGCTGCAGGAAGCCTACGGCGTCACCGAAGAAGAAGCCGACCGACAGGTGAAAGCCTGGGAGGACGCCGGGTTCGCCGACGAGGACCCAACCGCGCCATCGACCGCAGAACGCGCGGGTTGAGCACCAGGCCCTAGGACAGGTGTCGCGTCACCCTCGGCAGGGGTGCGCGCGTCGGCTCCGCACGCATCGCATCGATGCCGTGCGGCACCATGGCCCGCACTTCGGTCCCGCCCTCGGGCGGTCGGCCGACGGTCAGCGTGCCGCCGAGTGCGACGATGCGGTGCTTCATACCCGCAAGACCATGGGATTGCGCCTTGCCGTGCGCGTCGGGCCCGATGCCCACCCCGTCGTCGGCGATCGCCAGCAGCAGGTGATCGGCAGCCGTCTCGAGCGTCACGTCGACGTGGCTGGCATGCGCGTGCTTCTGCACGTTGGTGAGCGCTTCCTGCACGACCCGAAACAGCGCGATCGCGGTCCGCGGCGTGACCTCGGGCTCGTGCTCCGGCACGTGGAACGAGCAGCGCAGGCGTCCGCGCTTGCAGGCCTCGTCGACCTGCCAGCGGATCGCGGCGACCAGCCCCATGTTGTCGAGCAGCGTGGGACGCAGTTCCTCGATCACACGGCGCTTGAGATCGATGCCCTGGTCGAGCACGTCGAGGATGCGGTCGATGCGGGCCGCGAGCGCCTGGGGATCGGCATCGCGCGCGTGATGCTTGACCCAGGTGACGTCCATGCGGGCAGCGAGCAGCAAGCCGCCGAGCTCGTCGTGCAGTCCGCGCGCGAGTCGTGAACGCTCCTGCTCCTGCACGCTCTGCAGGTGGCCGTAGACTTCATTGAGTTCGGCCGCCTTGATCGCGGCTTCCGCCTCGAGCGCGTCCTTGCGATGCTCGATCTGCGCGAGCCCTTCGCGATGGCGTCGCAGCGCGCCGAGCACCATCAGCGACGCGCTCAGCACCAGGACGATGGTGACCACCGTGCCGGCGACCGCGAGCCGCCGGGCGCGCCGCTGCTCGCGCTGCCACTTCGCACGCGTTTCACCGACGTGGACGGACTCGTAGCGCTCGAGCTGGCCGGCGACGGCCAGGAACTGATCCAGGGGGTCGCTGCCCGAGGCTTGCGCGCGCGCCAGGTCGAGTGCCGCGGCCGGGCCGCGCGATTCGTACAGGGAGATCACCGAGAGCGTCGCGCCGGCCTGCATGCCGGCGAGATAGCGCAGCTGGCGCGCCGTGGCGGCAGCCTCATCGGGCGCACCCGCGTAGCTCAACATGAACGTCTCGGCGGTCCGGTTGATGTCCCGCCCGGAACGCCCCAGCGGGTCGAGGTATTCGTGCCGGCTGGTGAGCAGGAAGCTGCGCATCGCGAGCGCCGATTCCGCAACCTGCCGGCGCAGGTCGCCGACGAGGATGCGGCGGGACATGGCCTCCTGCATCTGTTCGGAGGCCGCGCGCAGCCGCACCCGGCCTGCCTCGGCGATGAGGAAGAGGCTCGCGAGAAACACGACGGACAGCACGGTGGTGAGTCCGAATATGCGCCAGCGACCCATGCGACTCCGTGCGTTGGGTGTCCTTTTGTATTCGCTCGGTCCGCGACTGTCCATAGGACGGGCCCGGCTCCTACACGGGGCGCCGGGCGCTGCCGACGCCTCGCTGCGCGCGGGCTGCGCATCATGGCTGCACCGGCGCGGGCCGTGCCGGCTCATCCACGAGGATCCACCGATGACCCAGATTCGAGACGCACGTCACCCGTTCCGCACCGGCGGTGCGGCATGACGAAGCTGACGCCGCCCGGGGCCGCGACGGCCGGTCCCTACGAGCCCCGCGAATTCGACCTCACCGCGGTCACGGGCCTGTCGCAGCGAGCGATCGAGCTGCACCTCGAGCTGTACCAGGGCTACGTGAAGGAGTTCAACACGCTGCTCGCCGAGCAGAGTGCCGGCTTTCCCGCGCCGGGCGAGGCGGCCTCACCGCTGGACCTCGCGAGTCACGCGCGACGTTTCGCGTTCGAGTACAACGGCATCGTCCTGCACGAGCTGTTCTTCGAAGCGCTCGGCGCGCCGGGCGCCACGGCGCCGGACAAGCAGGGTGTGCTCGCCGACGCGGCCGAGCGCTCGTTCGGCGGGCTCGAGCAGTGGATGCAGCACGCGGCCGCGCTCGCCAAGCTGCGCGGCGTCGGCTGGGTCGTCGCGGTGCGCGAGCGCGATTCGAACCGGATCTACAACTGCTGGGTCGACCTGCACCACCTCGCGACGCCCGCGAACACGGACGTCGTGCTTGCGCTCGACCTCTGGGAGCACGCGTACCTGCTCGACTTCGCGCCGTCGCAGCGAACGAACTATTTCGAGATGCTCTGGAACAGCGTCGACTGGGCCAGGGTGGAAGCCCGGTGCGGACAGTGAGGGGGGCCCCCTATCCCCTAACCGCGATCCCCTTTCTCGCTCGTGCCCACCGCCGAAATGTGCCCGGTTTCCTCGAGGACGGCCAGGCGGACGTCCCCCGGCTGTTCGAAGCCGAGTCGCCGCAACCCCGCGAGCAACTCGTCGTGCGAAACGCCTTCGGCCTCGAGCGCCGCGTCGATGACGACGCCGTCGAGCACGAGTGCGCGCGGTTTGCCGCGGACGAAGTGCCGCACCGCCGGGGAAACGCGGCACACCGACGCCAATCCCCGGTGCACCGCGAAGACGACGACCACGAAGACCACCGTCGCGAGCGTGCCTTCGCTCAGGAACACCTGCTGCACCGTGACGCCGAGCGTGATCAGTACCAGCAGGTCGAACGTGGTGGTCTGGCCCGCGAGCCGCTTGCCCGCGAGCCGCATCATCACCAGCAGGGTCGCGTAGTAACCGATCGCCTTCGCAGCCTGCAGGGCCAGATCGTGGACGTCCACCGTGCTCACGCACTGAACTTCTTGCAAAACGCGTGCAGTGTTTGCACG
>DASUYI010000036.1:0-5472 GCA_036377475.1 Steroidobacteraceae bacterium
CGTGCTGGATGCTGCTGCCGGATCGATCGAGCCGATCCTGTTGCCGCACAGTCCGGACGGTGCTCGAGTGTTCGACGATTTGCGCGGCAACAAGGCATTCAAGCTCGATCTCGAGGCCTGCGTCGCATTGCCCGATGGGCGCCTCGTGGCGCTGGGCTCGGGTTCGAGCCCACGTCGCGAACGTATCGTCGTGCTGGCCGCACCGGTAGGCCTGACCGGGGATTCGCGCCTGGCCATGGTCGACGCGAGCGACTGGTACGCCGAGATGCGGTCGCACGCCGAGGCGCAGGGCGCCGAGCTCAACGTCGAAGGCGCCGTGATCCAGGGCGCACGCTTGCGCGTTGTCCAGCGTGGCCACGGCAAGCGACCGACCACGCACTGGAACGCCCTTCTCGATTTCACACTCGACGATTTCCTCGACTGGCTCGACCGCCGCGGCGCAACGCCTCGCGCGTGCGCGTTGCTCGAAGTGCGCCTCGGCGCGTCGCGCGACGGCGTCCCGTTCGGGTTCACCGACGCCGCCGTCACGCAGGATGGCAGCCTCGCGTTTCTCGCCTGCGCCGAGGATTCCGCCGACGTACGCTCGGATGGCCCTGTCCTCGGATGCCGCTTCGGCTGGATCGATCCCGACGATGCCAGCGTGCTCGTCACCGACGTGCTCGAGCCGGATCGGCGCCCGACGATGCTCAAGCTCGAGGGACTCGAGGCGCGCCTGGAGGATCCACATGCCTTCGACGTCGTCGCCGACATGGACCGTCCTGAGGAACCAGCCGTGCATGCGGAACTCCGAGTGGACTGGAGCAGTGAGCCGGCATGACCGAACGACCTAATGAACCGACCGATCGCTGGGAGCTCGAGCGCTTCGTCGAGGCGCAGGCCGGCGTCCACGAACGCGCGCTCGCCGAACTGCGTGCAGGGCGAAAGCGCTCGCACTGGATGTGGTTCGTGTTTCCGCAGCTCGCCGGCCTGGGCACGAGCGCCATGGCCGAGCGCTACGCGATTGCGGGTCTCGACGAAGCGCGCGCGTACCTCGCGCACCCGCAGCTGGGCCCGCGACTGGTCGAGTGTGCCGAAGCCTTGCTGCAACTCGAGGGCGAGCGCTCGGCCGCCACGGTCATGGGGTCTCCCGACGACATGAAGCTTCGCTCGTCGGCGACGCTGTTCGCACAGGTCTCGCCGCCCGGGTCCGTGTTTCACCGGCTGCTCGACCGGTATTTCGAGGGCCGCGCCGACGAGCGCACGATGTCGCTCCTGCAAATCGGCCAGGCATGATGCCCGCCGCGTACTTGCGCCTGACCGCCGGCCGAATGTCGATCGCACGCCTCATCGTCGTCGCATTGGTGCTGGGCGCGTTGCCCGCGGTCGAGACGGCGCAGGGCGGCGACGCGCCGAGGCTCGTCGGCAAGGTCATTCGGGTCATCGACGGCGACAGCGTCGAGGTGCAACTCGACTCCGGTCCGATCGAGGTGCGACTGCACGCGGCCGATGCACCGGAGTACGACCAGCCGGGTGGGCGGGCAGCGGTGAGGGCCTTGTCCACGCGACTGAAGCGCAGGACCCTCGTCGCGCTCGAGCCGGTGGAGCAGGACCGGTACGCGCGGCTCGTCGCCGTGATCCACCGCGACGACGAGAACGTCAACGGCTGGCTGATCCGGCAGGGGCACGCCTGGGCGTATCGCCAGTACACGGCGGACGAACGCTACTGCCGCTGGGAAGACGAGGCGCGTGCGACGCACCGCGGCTTGTGGTCCGGGCCTGCGTCCGACTGGATCGCGCCCTGGGACTGGCGACGACGTGGACGCGAGCCTTCGTACCGGCCGGTCGACCATTCACACGAAACGCTCGCCGACTGTCTCGCCGCCCTGCGCCGGCGTCCCGCGCCGATCGCCGCAGCGACGCCTCGAGGGACGCTCGTCGCTGCCGCGGCCAAGTGCACGATCAAGGGCAACGTCGGCCCCGGCGGCGCGAAGATCTATCACGTGCCGGGCACGCATTCATACGAAGCGACCCGGATCGATCCCGACTCGGGCGAGCGCTGGTTCTGCAGCGAAGACGACGCGCGTCGCGCCGGCTGGCGCGCGCCTCGCTGAGCGACGTGCTGCTCCACCCGGGGGTGGAGCAGCGCGCGAGGTCAATCGTCGGATCCGTCGTCGTCGTCGTCAGACTCGCCGTCTTCGTCGGGCGTTCATGCACGAAGTGTGCGTGGTCGCGGGCTCACGGTGTGAACCGGCATCGTTCACCTTGTCCGCGACGCCTCGCGGATCGCGCGAAACTCCGTCCCTTCGTACCAGTCGGGCCAGCGCGACGAGTTGGCCACCGAGAGCCCGACGTCGTAGTACAGCCGCAGGTCCTGCAGGACGCCGCTCACGTCCCAGGTCGGATCGTACTCGTCGGACGGCTTGTGATAGCGCTGGGCCGTGTATTCGTCGAGCCAGCGCTTGCCCCAATCGACACCCTTGGTCGGGCTGTCGACGCCGGCCTTGGTGTAGAGCATCGGCACGCCCTGCTTCGCCAGGTTGAAGTGGTCGGAGCGGTAGTAGAAGCCTTTCTCGGGCGCCGGCTCCCGGATCAGCACCCGACCCTGTTTCTGCGCCGCCCGGCGCAGCACGTCCTCGAGCTCGGATTTGCCGAAACCGATCACGGTCAGGTCCCGCGTCGGGCCGACCGCGTAGAGGTTGTCCATGTTGAGGCCGCCGGCCATCTGCGACACCGGCAGCGGCGGATGCGCAACGAAATACTCGCTGCCGAGCAGGCCGGACTCTTCCGCCGTCACGGCGACGAACAGCAGCGAGCGTTGCGGTTGCGGCCGGGTCTTCACGAACGCACGCGCCAGTTCGATCAGGCCGGCGATGCCGGTCGCGTTGTCCTGCGCGCCGTTGTAGATCGTGTCCTCGCCGGGCTTCGGGTTCGAATCGACCCCCAGGTGATCCCAGTGCGCGAGGTAGACGAACGCTTCCTGGGGACGCCCGCGGCCCGGCAGGATGCCGACGACGTTGTACGACGTCTTGTACTGCACGTCGTTCCTGACGCCGACGCTGGCCTCGAGTCCAAGTGCTTGCGCCTTGAACCCGCGTTTGGACGAGGCGGCCTTGAGCGTCGCAAAGTCCTTGCCTGCGAGCGCGAGGAGCCGGGATGCGGCGTCCTCCGTGATCCATCCCTCGATCGGCAGCCGCTGCGTCTCGAAGTCGTCGATGCGCAGGTCGAACTGCGGCTTGGTCGCGCCGTTGCGCGGCACGTCCCACGGATAACCGGCCGCCTTCGTCTCGTGGACGACGAGTACGCCAGCCGCGCCGCGGCGCACGGCCTCGGCGAACTTGTAGTCCCAGCGTCCGTAATACGTCATGGCGTTGCCGGTGAAGAGCGTCGGGTCCTGCGTCGCGAACCCCGGGTCGTTCACCAGCGCGAGCACGAGCTTGCCGCGCACGTCGAGTCCGGCGTAGTCGTCCCAGCCGTACTCGGGCGCGACGATGCCGTACCCGGCATAGACGATCTCCGCATCGCGAATGCGCGATTCGGGCACGGGACGCTTGGTCCACACGACGACGTCGTCGAGGACCGCGAGCGCGAGCGACTTGCCGCCGGCGCCCGTGACCTGCAGAGTCGGATCGGCGTGCGGCTTGATCTCGGCCACCGGCACCGGTTGACGGAAACTGCCGTCGATCGCGCCTTCGAGGCCCGCGGCCTTGAACTGCTGCTCGATGTAGTCGACGGTCTTCTTCTCGCCTTCGGTGCCCGGCGCGCGGCCCTCGAACGCGTCCGAGGCGAGCACCTCGACGTGCTTGCGATACGGCGCTTCGGGGAACGACGGCGCGGCGACGACGTTGAACGCACCACCGACGCTCAGTGAGAGTATCGCGACCAACGGACCAACAATGCGAGGAGAACGGGTGTTTGTGTGTGGCATCGCAACAGCGTAGCGTCTCGCGGCGGACCTGTCAGGCGCACGCCGCGTCTTTGGTAAATTGTCCGGTGCATAACCCATTCCGGAGCAATCGTTGACCGAGTGGTACGACGACCCGCGAGAACGGCCGCCGCCGGTGGAGGTTCCGCACACCGAGTTGTCCGCCGACGCATTGCGCGGCGTGGTCGTTGCGTTCGTGCTGCGCGAGGGCACCGACTACGGCGATCACGACGTGCCGCACGAGACCAAGGTCGCGCAGGTGCTGCGCCAGCTCGAGCGAGGCGACGCGAAAATCCTCTTCGACCCGGCGACGGAGTCCGTGGACATCGTCGTGACGCGGCCCGTCGTGCGCCGTCCCGCGGACCCATGAGTGCCGACGCGGTGGATGCGATCTACCGCACCGAATCGCGTGCGGTGCTCGCCACGCTGATACGCCTGCTCGGCGATTTCGACGTCGCCGAGGAGGCGTTGCACGAGGCGTTTCGCGCAGCGCTCGAGCGCTGGCCGCGCGACGGCGTGCCCGCGAACCCGCGTGCCTGGCTCGTCTCGGCCGGCCGTTTCAAGGCGATCGACCAGCTGCGGCGCCAGAAGCGCTTCGAACCGTTCGACGACGAACGACACGATCGCGCGGACGAGGACGCCGAGGATGCGGTCGCGCGACTCGCCGAAACCGGGAGCGTGCAGGACGACCGGCTCCGGCTGATCTTCACCTGCTGCCACCCGGCGCTGTCGCCCGATGCGCAGGTGGCGCTCACGTTGCGCGAAGTCTGCGGACTCACCACCGAGGAAATTGCCGCGGCGTACCTGACCCCGGCGCCGACGCTCGCCCAACGCATCGTGCGGGCCAAGGCCAAGATCCGCGATGCGCGCATTCCGTACGAGGTGCCGGCGGCGAGCGAGCTGCCGGCGCGTCTCGAGTCGGTGCTGCGCACGGTGTACCTGGTGTTCAACGAGGGGTATGCCGCGAGTTCCGGCGTGCAGCTCACGCGCCACGACGTGACCGGCGAGGCGATACGTCTCGGACGCCTGCTGGTCGAGCTGCTGCCGGAACCGGAAGCCATGGGTTTGCTCGCCCTGATGCTGCTGCACGACTCGCGCCGCGCGACGCGCGCGGGTGCGGACGGTGAACTCGTGTTGCTCGCCGATCAGGACCGCTCGCGCTGGGACCACACGCAGATTCGCGAGGGCATTGCGTGGGTCGAGCGCGCGCTCGGCACGCGACGCATCGGGCCGTACGCATTGCAGGCCGCGATCGCCGCGGTGCACGCACAGGCGCCGAGCGCGGAGGCGACGGACTGGACGGAGATCGTCGGCCTGTACGACGTGCTGTTGCGGCTCGAGCCCACGCCGATCGTCGAACTGAACCGCGCCGTGGCGGTGGCGATGCGCGACGGCCCGGAAGCGGGGCTGGTGCTCGTCGACGCGCTGCTCGACCGCGGTGAACTGGGCAACTACCGACTCGCGCACGCGGCCCGGGCCGATCTCAACCGCCAACTCGGGCGAAGCGAAGCGGCGCGAGTGGCTTACGAGCGCGCGCTCGCGCTGACGAAGCAGGACGCCGAGAAACGCTT
>DASUYI010000037.1:0-5176 GCA_036377475.1 Steroidobacteraceae bacterium
GCTCGCCGACTGAGCCTCGCATCTCGCCGAGCAGGCACGCCGATCGAGCGCGTAGCCTGCCGCGGGACCTCTCCTCCGCGCGCGAAATCTGCGGGAAGCCCGCAGGAACTCCGCGGGGCAGCGAGCCGGCGCCTTGCTAGCGTGTTCACACGCAGCCACACAGCAAGCGCATCAGGAGGGAGACATGGAACGGACGTCGATCGTGGTCGCGGGCCTGGCGCTGCTGCTCGCCGCTGCGGCGCCCGCGACGGCGCGTGCCTCCGCCTGCCCCGAAAACGATCGCGACCCGTACGCCGCGCGCAGCTTCCACGGTCACGCGTGTCGCGACGGCGAGTGCGCCGCGCACAAGGCCGGTTTCGGCTGGGCGGACCGGCAGGGACTCGCCGACGCGGCGGCCTGCGCGGAGGCCGAGGACGCGGCGTTCGTCGAGGGCTGCAGGGCATTCGCGGAGCTCGCGATCACGGCCGAGCAATCCGGCTTCGAGTGGGCCCGCGAAAACGAGCTTGCCGACGATTGTCTCTGCGACGGCGCCGGGCCGCGGTTCGCGGCAGGATGCGAAGCATTCGTGCGCGGCTTCGGACGTTGACCAGAGCCGAGGCGTGGCGTCCGTGCGACGAACCGTTCGCGGACCCAGGGAACCCCCGCTAAAGTCGCGCGGTGACACTGGACGACCTCCGCCGCAACCGCAACCTCCTGTTCTGGGCGCTGCACACGCTCGGCTGGAGCGCGTACCTCATCACGCAGTACCTCGGCGCACTGCTGTATGAGAAGCCGACGTCCTACATCAAGGTCGTGTTCGCGGCGGCCGCCGGCGGTTTCGTGCTCTCGGCCCCGCTGCGGTACCTGTACCGGTGGCTGTGGAAACAGCGACCCGCCGTCATCGTGCCGTCGGTGCTGCTGGCCGCATGGGTCACGGCGCTGTGCTGGCGCGTCATCATCAATTCGTCGTACATGCACTGGGTCGAGAGCGACAAGATGGCCGACGAGCCGTGGTACGGCATCTTCGTCGGCACGCTCAGTTCGACCTACCTGCTGCTCTGCTGGTCCGGTCTCTATTTCGGCATCAAGTATTACGAGACGCTGCAGTCGCAGCGCGAGTCGGTACTGCGCGCCTCCGCGCTGGCGCAGGAAGCGCAGGTCAAGATGCTGCGGTACCAGCTCAACCCGCACTTCCTGTTCAACACGCTCAACGCGATCTCGACGCTGATCCTCGACGGCCAGGGCAAGGTGGCGAACCAGGCGGTGGGCCGTCTGTCGGACTTCCTGCGTTACACGCTCGACCAGGATCCGATGAAGAAGGTCACGCTGCGCCACGAACTCGACGCGTTGAACCTCTACCTCGGCATCGAGCAACTGCGCTTCGGCGACCGGCTGCGGCTCGAGTTCGACATCGACGAACGCGTGACCAGTGCGCTCGTGCCGTCGCTGGTCCTGCAGCCGCTGGTCGAGAACGCCCTCAAGTACGCGGTGGCGCCGCGCGAGGAGGGCGGTCGGCTGCGGATCGAGGCGCGCGAGGTCGACGGCCGGCTGCGCCTCGTGGTCCAGGACGACGGGCCGGGGCTGCCGGTCGGGGTGGAACTGGGGGCCGGGCGGGGCGTCGGTTTCCGCAACACGCGGGAGCGCCTGGCGGTCCTCTACGGCGAGCAGCAGCAGATCGCGGTACGATTCTCGCGTCCGGGGCTACGCCTCGAGATCACGCTGCCGCTGGAGCTGGCCACGCAACCGACATGAGCATCCGTACCATCATCGTCGACGACGAGCCGCTCGCTCGTCGCGGCCTCGAACTGCGCCTGCAGGGTGCACCCGACATCACGATCGTGCGCCAGTGTGCGAACGGCCGCGAAGCGATCGCCGCGATCGCCGAGGACCAGCCGGACCTGATGTTCCTCGACATCCAGATGCCCGGCATCTCCGGGCTCGACGTCGTGGCCCAGGTGCCGCAGGAGAGCATGCCGATGGTCGTGTTCGTCACGGCCTTCGACCGCTATGCGATCAACGCCTTCGAGGCGCACGCGCTCGACTACCTGCTCAAGCCCGTCGACGAGTCGCGCCTCGCCGCGGCGCTCGACCGCGTGCGGGCGCAGTGGCAGCAGCGCCAGGCGCTCGCCCAGCGCGAGCAGCTCATGGCGCTGCTGGCCGACCTGACCGGCAAGGGCGAGATCTCGCCCGACGCGTTCGCGCAGACGACGGGCGGCGCCGCGTCGCCGTCCGCGACCCGCCGCTACGCGACGATGCTGCCGATCCGCTCGGGTCGCGAGACGTTGCGGCTCGACGTCGCGACGATCGACTGGATCGACGCGGCCGGCGACTACATGTGCCTGCACGCCGCCGGGCAGACCCACGTGCTGCGCGCGACCATGAAGGAACTCGAGGAGATGCTCGACCCGCTGGTGTTCCAGCGCGTGCACCGCTCGACGATCGTCAACCTCGCGCGCGTGCGCTCGCTGCGGCCGCACCTGAACGGTGAATGCTTCCTGAAGCTGCAGTCGGGCCAGGAGATCAAGCTGAGCCGCAGCTTCCGCGACAAGGTCGAGATGCTGCTCGACCGCTCCGGCATCGCGCCGCAGGAGACGCGGCTCTAGGAATGGGGGCACTCCGAATTTCCTGGAAAATGGGGACACTCCGAATTTCCGCGGCCGGAATGTGCTGAAAGATGAGTAGAATCGAGGGGCTTCAGTGGTGGTTGGCCCGCGACGATAGCCAGCACATTTTCGATGTCGAATCAAGCAGTTAGCGTTGGCCGGGACCTGAAATCCGGAGTGTCCCTGTTTTGGCGATAATTCGGAGTGTCCCCATTTTCCGGCGACGGCGTGGCGCAATCCTGCTGATCGCGCTCGCCGCGTTCTGGCTCGCGCAGGCCCTGGCGGTGGCCCACGCCTCGCGTCACGTCGGCAGCGATGCGCCGGGCCTGCCGGGAAATCACGCGCAGCTCTGCACCGACTGTGCGTCGCTGTTGCCGGTGCTCGTCGTGGCCGGCGGCGTCGGCATCGCGGTTGCGCTGCTGCAGCCCACACGGCGTGTGCCTCTGCCCACCGTCGATTCCGACGCGGTTTCGTTCTCTACGCACCGCGCCTTTCGTTCGCGCGCCCCTCCGCGCTGATCCTCGCGGCCGTCCGGCCGTCCGTCGAACACCCGCGACCCTGCGCCTCGTCGCCGGGGTCGCGTCTCGTGGATTGCAACGAGGATCCTTCCGTCATGTGTTCTTCACTCCGGTTTCGTCTCGCCGGCCTGGCCTGCATCGCAGCCTTGGCTTCGCCCGGCACGTATGCCCAATCGACCAATGACCTGCAGGCACTACGCGCGGAGATCGACGCGCTGCGCCAGCAATACGAAAGCCGCATCTACCAGCTCGAGCAGCGCATCGAGCAACTCGAGGCAACGGGCCCTGCGCCCGGCGCGGCCCCTGGCGAAGCTGCTGCCGCAGCGGCGGCGGTCCCGACCGACGTCGTGCCCCCAGTCGACACGTCCGGGCCAATCGGCGGCGCGGCGCCGGGTCGCGGCTCGGCGTTCAACCCGGCGATGTCCGTGATCCTCGCCGGGACCTACGCGAACCTGTCCCAGGACCCCGAGGACTATGCAATCGCCGGCTTTTTCCCGGCAGGCGACGAAATCGGGCCCGGCGACCGCGGTTTCAGCCTCGGCGAGTCGGAGCTCACGCTTTCCGCCAGTGTCGATCCTTATTTCACCGCGGCGCTGACCGCGGCGCTGACGGGCGATGGCGAAGCCGAGGTCGAGGAGGCGTTTGCACGCACGACGGCACTGCCGGCGGGCCTCGGCGTCAAGGCCGGCAGGTTCTTCTCCGGCATTGGCTACCTGAACGAGGTGCACGCGCACGCGTGGGACTTCGTCGACCAGCCGTTGGCCTACCAGGCCTTCTTCGGCGGCCAGCTCGCGCACGACGGTGTGCAGGTGAAATGGCTCGCACCGACCGACCTGTTCCTCGAATTCGGTGCCGAGGCAGGGAACGGCGATGGCTATCCCGGCACGAACGACGGCGGCAATGCGCTCAATACCGACACGCTGTTTGCCCACGTCGGCGGTGACGTCGGCGTCTCGATCGGCTGGCGCGCGGGGTTTTCGTACGTCGACGCCGACGCAACCGACCGCGCCTATGAAGATGTCGACGCGTTCGGCAACGACGTGGTCAACGCCTTTACGGGAACGTCGCGCACGTGGATCGTCGACGCGACGTTCAAGTGGGCTCCCGGCGGCGACGCCCGGCGTCGTGCAGTGCAGCTGCAGGCCGAGTACATGCGCCGCGAGGAGGACGGACGGCTGGCGTACGACGTCGACGACACCGCGCTGGGCGGCAGCTTCGACGGCGAGCAGGACGCCTGGTACGCGCAGGCCGTGTTCCGGTTCGCGCCGCGCTGGCGCGTCGGCTTCCGTTACGACGCGCTCGACTCGGGCGACCCGCGCATCGGGCTCGTCGACGGCGGCGCGCTCACACGTGAGGATTTCCCGCTCCTCGCGCCGGCAACCCCGTCGCGCGTCACCGTGATGGCCGACTGGAGCGCGAGCGAGTTTTCGCGGCTGCGGACGCAGTACGCCTGGGACGACGCGCGCGACACGGGCGAGTCCGACGAGCAGTGGCTGCTGCAGTACATCTACGCGATCGGCGCGCACGGCGCGCACAAGTTCTGAGGAGAACGCGCACATGCATTCACTCAAAAGCTTTCTGCCGCGCGGCGCCGTGCTGGTCGTCGCGCTCCTCGTCGTTACGCTGCCTGCGCAGGCGGCCGTGAAGGTCCTCGCCACGACGGCCGACTGGGCCGCGCTCACGAGCGAACTGGGCGGCGACAAGGTCGACGTGTACCGCGCCACGAGTGCGCTGCAGGACGTGCACTCGGTCGAGGCCAAGCCGAGCCTGGTCGCACGCGCCCGCACGGCGGACCTGCTGGTCGCGAACGGCGCCGAGCTCGAAGCCGGCTGGCTGCCGGTGCTGCTGCAGGAATCCGGCAACCGCAGGATCCAGCCCGGTGCGCCCGGCTACTTCGAGGCGACGGCCGCCGTGAGGCTCGTGGACGTGCCCGTGAGTGTCGACCGCTCGATGGGTGATATCCACGCGCAGGGCAACCCGCACATCCAGCTCGACCCGCGCAATGTCGCGGCCGTCGCTCGGGCATTGACGGTGCGGCTCGCGTCGGTCGACGCGGCGAACGCCGCGTATTACCAG